>DASYZW010000517.1:0-9422 GCA_035945915.1 Verrucomicrobiia bacterium
CGTGGTCCACATGAAGGGCAAGAAATCGCATCAATTGGTCACCGATGCCCTCAAGATCCTCGTCAATCTCGATCACCGGGGCGCGTGCGGTTGCGAGGCGAACACAGGCGATGGCGCGGGCATTCTCATCCAGTTGCCCCATGAGTTTCTCGCGAAGGAAGCGGGCAAGCTCGGCATGAAGCTTCCGGAACCGGGCCAATATGGCCTGGGGATGATCTTTCTGCCCAAGCAGAAGGCCGAGCGCGAAAACATCATGCGCGAATTTGAGCGCGTGATTTCAGACGAAGGCCAGACCGTCCTGGGCTGGCGCACTGTGCCGACGGACAATTCGTCGCTGGGCAAGACGGCCGTGGCGGCTGAGCCGTTCATGGCGCAGGTCTTTGTGGGCCGCAACGCGAACCTGAAAGACGAGCAGGCGTTCGAGCGAAAACTTTTTGTCATCCGGAAGATTGCCGAGCAGAAGATCCGGTACGGCGGCAAAATTGCCGGCGGAAAATTCTTTTACGTTTCGAGCCTCTCGGCGCGCACCTGCATTTACAAGGGCATGCTCATGTCCGGCCAGGTGGAACTGTATTATCCGGATTTGAGCGATCCGACGATGACCACGGCCCTGGCGCTGGTCCATTCGCGGTTTTCGACCAATACCTTTCCAAGCTGGGACCGGGCGCATCCGAACCGCTACATAGCCCACAACGGCGAAATCAATACGCTGCGCGGGAACGTGAACTGGATGCACGCGGCGCAGTCGAATTTCAAATCGCCGTTGTTTGGCGACGACATCAAAAAAATCATCCCGGTCATCAACACGGACGGCAGCGACTCGGCGCAGTTCGATAATTGCGTGGAATTGCTGGTGATGGCGGGGCGGGAATTGCCGCACTCGATGATGATGATGATTCCGGAGCCGTGGGAAAACCACGAGAGCATGGACCCGGAACGGCGCGCGTTTTACGAATTTCATTCCTGCCTGATGGAGCCGTGGGACGGCCCGGCGTCCATGGCCTTTACGGACGGCCGCGTCATTGGCGCGTGCCTGGACCGGAACGGCCTGCGTCCCTCGCGTTATTACGTCACCAAGGATGACATGGTCATCATGGCGTCGGAGGCGGGCGTGCTGCCGGTGCCGCCGGAGCGGGTATTGCAAAAAGGACGGCTGCAGCCGGGCCGAATGTTTCTGGTGGATATCGGCGAGGGCCGAATTGTGGCCGACGAAGAGCTTAAGAAACGGTACGCGAGCGCGCATCCGTATAAAAAATGGCTGGACGAGCACCACGTGCTGTTGGAGGACCTGCCGGACCCGTCGCATTCGACGGCGCCGGACCATCGCAAAATTTTGCAGCGGCAACAGGCGTTTGGTTACACGTTTGAGGACCTGCGATTTATCATCGGGCCGATGGCAAACGACGGCGTCCAGCCGCTCGGCTCGATGGGGACGGACACGCCGCTGGCCGTGCTCTCGAACAAGCCCCAGTTGCTTTATAATTATTTCAAGCAACTGTTCGCACAGGTGACCAACCCGCCGATCGACCCGATCCGGGAAGAGATTATCACTTCGACGGAGACCATGGCGGGCGGCCGCGGCGGATTGCTGAATCCGACGCCTGAGAGCTGCCGGTTGATTAAGCTGAAGCATCCCATCCTCACCAATGAGGAATTGGAAAAGCTGCGCGGCGTGGACGGCAAAGTGTTTAAGTGCACGACGCTTCCGATTTTGTTTGCGGCGGCGAATGCCGCCAAGGGCCTTGAGCAGGCGCTCGATAAATTGTTCGCGGACGCGGACAAAGCCATTGCGGAAGGCGCGAACCTGTTGATCCTGTCGGACCGCAACATTTCCCCGGAGATGGCGCCCATTCCCGCGTTGCTGGCGGTGGCGGGATTGCACCATCACCTGATCCGGTCGGGCACGCGCGGCAAGATCGGCATGGTCCTTGAATCCGGCGAACCGCGCGAGGTGCACCACTTCGCCTTGCTCATCGGCTACGGTTGCAGCGCGATCAATCCGTACCTGGCGTTTGCGACGCTGGACGATTTGATCCTGCAGGGGCTGCTGACGAACACCGACCACAAGACGGCGGTCAAGAAGTACATCAAGGCGGTGGTTAAAGGCGTCGTCAAAACGATGGCCAAGATGGGCATCTCGACCATCCAGAGCTATCGCGGCGCGCAGATTTTTGAAGCCGTGGGCCTCAACAGCGAGGTCATCAATAAATATTTTACGTGGACGGCATCGCGCATCCAGGGAGCGGGGCTGGACGTCATTGCCGCCGAAGCGCTGGCGCGGCATCGGCATGCGTTCCCGGACCGGTCCGTCAATGGAACGCTGGACGCGGGCGGGCAATACCAGTGGCGAGACGGCGGAGAATATCATTTGTTCAATCCGCAAACCGTCCACAAATTGCAGAGCGCCTGCCGTCTGGGCAGCTACAAGATTTTTCAGGATTACGCGGAAACGGTCAACAACCAGGCGAAAAACCTGTGCACGCTGCGCGGGTTGCTGGAATTCAAGTTCGCGGAAAAGCCCGTGCCGATTGAAGAAGTGGAATCGGTGGAATCGATTGTGAAGCGGTTTAAGACCGGCGCGATGAGCTACGGCTCGATTTCCAAGGAAGCGCACGAGGCGCTCGCGATTGCCATGAACCGCATCGGCGGAAAATCGAACACCGGTGAAGGCGGGGAAGACCCGGAACGCTACGTGTGGACGAATGACCAGGGCGATTCGAAGAATTCGGCCATCAAGCAGGTGGCCAGCGGACGCTTTGGCGTCACGAGCCATTACCTGGTGAACGCCAATGAACTGCAAATCAAAATGGCGCAGGGCGCCAAGCCGGGCGAGGGCGGGGAATTGCCGGGCAAAAAGGTTTATCCGCCGATTGCCAAGGTGCGTGGAACGACCGCGGGCGTGGGGTTGATTTCGCCGCCGCCGCACCATGATATTTATTCGATCGAAGACCTCGCGGAGCTGATCCACGACCTGAAGAACTCGAATCGCAACGCCCGGGTGAGCGTGAAGCTGGTGGCGGAAGTCGGCGTGGGAACCATCGCCGCCGGCGTGGCGAAGGCGCATGCGGACGTGGTCCTGATTTCCGGCCATGACGGCGGGACCGGGGCGTCGCCGCTTTCCTCGATCAAGCACGCGGGGGGCCCGTGGGAGCTGGGACTGGCTGAGACGCACCAGACCCTGGTTTTGAATAATTTGCGGAGCCGGATATATGTGGAAACCGACGGCCAATTGAAGACCGGCCGGGACGTGGCCGTGGCGGCGTTGCTGGGCGCGGAAGAATTCGGGTTCGCCAGCGCACCGCTGGTGGCTTTGGGTTGCATCATGATGCGGGTTTGCCATTTGAACACCTGCCCGGTGGGTGTGGCCACCCAGGACCCGCGCCTGCGCGAGCGATTTGCCGGCAATCCGGAACACGTGGTGAATTTCATGCGCTTCATTGCGCAGGAACTGCGCGAGATCATGGCCAAACTCGGTTTTCGCACGCTCAATGAAATGATCGGGCGGACCGATAAGTTGAGCCCCTGGAAAGCGATTGATCATTGGAAGGCGCGAGGTTTGGACCTCACGCCGATCCTGCATCAGCCCAATGTCCCGGCGGACGTGGGCCGTTACCGTCAACAGGAACAGGACCACGGCCTGGATAAATCTTTGGACATCACGAAGCTGCTGGAGATTTGCAAACCGGCGATTGAACGGGGCGAAAAAGTGAAGGCTGAACTGCCGATCATTAACGTGAATCGCGTGGTTGGAACCATCACGGGCAGCGAAATCACGAAGAAATACGGGCCGAACGGTTTGCCCGAGGACACCGTGCACCTGAAATTCAACGGCAGCGCGGGCCAGAGTTTCGGCGCATTTACCCCGCGGGGCATGACCCTGGAACTCGAAGGCGACGCCAACGATTATTTTGGCAAAGGTCTCAGCGGCGGGAAGCTGATCGTCTATCCGCCGGCGGGTTCAACCTTTGTGCCCGAGGAGAATATGGTCATCGGCAACGTGGCGCTTTACGGAGCGACGAGCGGCGAAATTTTTGTGCGCGGGATGGCCGGCGAACGTTTCGGCGTCAGGAATTCCGGGGTCAGCGCGGTGGTGGACGCGGTCGGCGACCATGGCTGCGAATACATGACGGGCGGCCAGGTGGTGGTGCTGGGCAAAACCGGGCGCAATTTTGCGGCGGGCATGAGCGGCGGAATCGCCTATGTTTTCGATGAAGCCGGGGACTTTGCCACGCGTTGCAACATGGAACTGGTGGCCCTGGAAAAACTCGTTGACGCCGATGAGATCGAATCGATTTGGAAACTGATCCAGCGTCATCAAACGTATACCCGGAGCGAACGGGCCGCGAAGATCCTGGGCGACTGGAACGCGTCGGTCCAAAAATTCGTCAAAGTCCTGCCAAAGGATTATGCGCGGGTGTTGAAAGCCTTGAAGAAGGTTGAATCACTGGGATTAAGCGGCGACGACGCGATCATGGCGGCGTTTGAAGAGAATATTCGCGACGTGGCGCGCGTCGGCGGAGGGTAATTGGCGGACGGGTATTTATCCGCCGATGACGCAATGACGCAATGACGCGGTGGCGCGCGGATTATCAGAAGATAAATCGGGATTCGCAGGCCTGGGTGGTCAATCCATAGATTAATAGATGAACGCAGAAATTAAGAAGGCGGCGCGAGACCCGCGAACCTATGCACTCATAGGCGCGGCGAGGGAGGGCCATCGGGAATCGGCGGCCGGGTTTTTGATGCCTTTGGAAGTCGCACTGCGTGGAGGATCTCCGGAATCTGCCGATCGAATCGAAAACCTCAATTTAACAGGAGCATCAATTGGGTAAACCAACCGGATTTTTAGAAATAGACCGCGAACTGCCGAAAGATCGTCCGCCAATGGACCGGCTGGGCGATTGGAAGGAATTTCATTTGCACCAGAGCGAAGCCGAGCTGAAGAAGCAGGGCTCGCGTTGCATGGATTGCGGCATCCCGTTTTGCCAACAGGGCCAGCTCGTCAGCGGCATGGCCAGCGGCTGTCCCATTCACAACCTGATTCCTGAATGGAATGATTTGGTGTATCGAGGGCTCTGGAAAGAAGCGCTCGACCGGCTTCATAAAACGAACAATTTTCCGGAATTCACCGGACGGGTTTGTCCCGCGCCCTGCGAAGGCTCCTGCGTGCTGGGCATCAATGCGCCGCCCGTCACGATTAAAAACATCGAATGCAGCATTGCCGACCATGGATGGGAAAAGGGCTGGATTACTCCCGAGCCGCCGAAAAAGCGGACTGGCAAAAAGGTGGCGGTCGTCGGGTCCGGCCCGGCGGGATTGAGCGCCGCGGCCCAGTTGAACAAGGCGGGGCACCTCGTCACTGTCTTCGAGCGCGCCGACCGGCCCGGCGGGCTGCTCATGTACGGCATTCCCAACCCGAAGCTGGACAAGAATGAAGTGGTGATGCGCCGCATCAAACAGCTTGAAGCCGAGGGCATTCAATTTATCTGCAACACGGACGTAGGCGTGAATTTTCCGGCGGAGAAATTGATCC
Organism: Verrucomicrobiia bacterium; assembly: GCA_035945915.1. GTDB lineage: Bacteria > Verrucomicrobiota > Verrucomicrobiia > Limisphaerales > UBA11358 > UBA11358. Next base: position 5,534 of record DASYZW010000517.1, read on the forward strand.
ATGATTTTGACGCGGTGGTTCTTGCGACCGGAGCGACCAAACCGCGCGACCTGATAATCCCGGGGCGCGAGCTTAAAGGAATTCATTTCGCGATGGAATTCCTCACGGCCAATACAAAGAGCATTTTGGACGGGCACAAAAACGGAAACTTTATTGATGCCGCCGGAAAGGACGTGGTGGTCATCGGCGGTGGCGATACGGGGACCGATTGCGTGGCGACTTCGATGCGCCACAAATGCAATTCGCTGGCGCAGGTAGAAATATTGCCAATGCCGCCGGCGGAACGGGCGAAAGACAATCCGTGGCCGGAATGGCCGAAAGTCTATCGCCTGGATTACGGGCAGGAAGAAGCCGCGGCGAAATTCGGGGCTGACCCGCGTGTGTACCTGACGACGGCCACAAAGTTCGAAGGCGAAGGGCAAGTGAAGGCCGTCCACACCGTGCAGGTAAAGTGGGAACGGAATGACAAAGGCCAATTTATCCCGCAGCATGTTCCCGGCACGGAACGAACCCTCCCGGCGCAATTGGTATTGCTCGCGATGGGATTTTTGGGGCCGGAACAGCCGTTACTGGATGCGCTGAAAGTTGAACGGGATTCCCGGACGAACATCAAAGCCGAATTCGAAAAATATACGACGAACCATCCGAAGGTGTTTGCGTGCGGCGATTGCCGCCGGGGACAGAGCCTCGTGGTATGGGCCTTCAATGAAGGCCGGGGCGCCGCCCGTGAATGCGACCGTTATTTGATGGGCCAGACAGATTTGCCGTAAAGAAGCCGGCCGCCGGAATTTGACGGCCTCAGGCGGTCGTCGCCTTTTCGTGCCCGTTTGAATGGCTGACACGCAGCAGCGTCTCATGGAGCGCTTGAATGCTGGGTGGCTTTTCAATGACGACGTCCACTTCGGAAATTTTTTCTTTGCCTTCCCTGATTTCGCTGCCCCAGCCCGTGAGCATGATGACCGGGGTGTCGGGCGATTCGCCCTTGATCGCGCGGGCCACCTGGCGTCCGTCAAAGCCCGGCATCCCCAGGTCGGTGATGACCGCCTGGAAAGGCGTATTTTCCGATTTCGCCGCGCGAAATAATTCGAGGCCGTCCTGTCCGTTGGGAGCGGTCGTGACACGATGGCCGAACGGGGAAAGACAATTGGTTAACAACTGGAGCACGTGTTTTTCGTCGTCGATGCACAGGATGCGAAGCGCGCGCTCTGAATTTTCTTCGTGGATTTCATCCTCGGCGACTTTTTGGGCGTCTTTGCGGAAGGGGAAGGTGAGGCGGACGCTGGTGCCTTTACCCGGAGCGCTTTCAATATCAATTGTGCCGTCGTGCCGCTGCATCATGCCGTAGACCATGGCCAGGCCCAGGCCGCTGCCGCCACGCTGGATTTTGGTTGAGAAAAATGGTTCGAGACAGCGCCGCCGGGTTTTTTCGTCCATGCCCACGCCATCGTCGCGGACTTCGACCTGAAGGGCGCGGTCGCCTTCGTCTTTGACGGCGGGGCGATTGACGGAGCGGGTAATCAAATGGATGGTCCCGCCATAGGGCATGGCGTCGAGGGAATTGAAAATCAGGTTGATTAACGCTTCCCGAAGCTCGCTGGGATCGCCCAAAATCCGCGGCATGTTGTCTTCAAATTCCGATTTGATATTGATGGAAACGCCTTCGCGCTGGCAGACATCGCGCCAGCGGGGACGGGTGAGGCCGATGACTTCCTTGACAATCTCGTTGATACTGACTTTCGCCAGCGGTTCGGAGTCCTCGCGGCGGCGGTAGAATTCGCGCATGCGCGCGACGATGTGCGCGATATCCACGCCGGACTTGTTAATGGCCTGGAGATACTCGCGAGTCGTTTCGGGCGAAATATTGCGCTTGCCCAGGAGCAATTCGGAATAAGCGGTGATGGGGGAAAGCGCGTTGTTAATGTCATGGGCGATGCCACTGGCCATCTGTCCCAGGGCGCGGAGACGTTCCTGCTGGACGACGACCTGCTGGGTGCGGCGGAGTTCATCGTAGGCGGTTTGCAATCCGGCCGCAAGGCGCACCTGGTCATACAAATTACGGCATTGTTCCTCGGCCGAAAGCATTTTGACCTGCAACGCTTCTTTTTCAGAACGCACGGTGGCGATTTCTGCGACGACGCGCTCGGCGTTGTACCGGGCCTCCTCGAGCACAAGAACGACCATGCTTACGGCGATGAACAACTGAAGGACTGCCGCAATGAAAAAGGCGGCGCCGGTTAAATCCTGGTACAGTTCCGCAAACGGATAACTGCTGAGGTAAATACCCCAAAGCATGAATCCGACGGACAACATGCCGGCGCCGACGAAGGGCATTTTTCGGCGCAGCCGGTAAAAGCAAACGCCGCCGAACATACTGCTCATGCCGATCAACATGAAAACCGGCAGTTCAATGCCAAAGCGGTTTTCCGCGAGGGCCTGGGGGCTGATGGCCGTCCAAACTAAAAGGAAGAGCATGAACAAGCCGAGCAAGGTTTGTCGGACGATAATGCCCAGAAACCGGAGGCTTCCCCAAAGCAGGAACACCGCGGAAATGGCTACGCAGCATTGTTTTACGATAAAGATGACCTGCCAAATGGCGGATTCATGGATTTCGAGGGTCGGAAGGGCCCCGCTCGAACCGGTAAGGGAGCCGGTGGACCGTACCGTTTTAAGACTCAGGGTCAGCCAAAGGGCATAAAACAGCCAAGCCGCCGTCCAGATTGTAAAATATTCCCGTTTGGTATAACGGTTCAGATAAAAGAAGAGGCCGACCAACATCCAAACGCTTAAGAGCGAAACCATCATCGCCGCAGGCACATACGCCTCCGGAAAATCCTGACTTATAGCAGTGGGAATCATATTTTTGGCTTCGGCTTTCCGCGCGAAACCGATAAAAAGTCCGCAGCTTACGTGCCAAAAGTACTAAAATGCGCCGCACTTTTTTAAGGCGTCGGAGTGTCCGCCAAAATCCGGCAGACGACGCCAAAAATTGAACAAATTCGGGCTGGCGGCAGTCTCCTATTGCTGTAGAGTATAAGCTCCCGTTAGGAAATTTGATTCAATGATTTTACGTTCCATCTTTGTTGCGTTGTTATTGGCGGCATTACCCGTCATGGGCGATAACACCGGGTTTTCGGCCGACGAATGGCGTCCGGTTGATCTCAAGGCGGTCATGGCCGCGGCCGCGGCCGTCACGGCGGAGAAATATCCCAATTGCGACTCGGCCATTGTCGAGCAGAACAGCGTTCGGGATTATGAATCCGACGGGACTGGCGCGTGCCAGGATGAGACATTCACCAAGGTCCTGACCGAAAAAGGCCGCCGCGACAATCGTGAACTGTCTTACTTCTTCATGCTGCCGTATTGGACCGAAGAGGTCGCCAAGGTCGAAGTGATTAAGCCGGATGGGACGATTGTTCCGGTCGACATCGCAGCAAATTCCAAAGAGTCGATCGATGACAGCCAGATGGCGGAGAACATTTATGATCCCAACGACCGGATCCTGAGCGTTAATATCCCGCAGCTCGACATCGGCGACACAGTTCACGTCATTTCCCGCCAGATCATCCATCGTTCCATCATGCCCAATGAATATGATGAGGAGAACGTGCTTGAGGGCGCCAGTTATATCCGGCACTGGTCGTATGTGGTTCATGCCCCGGCGAATCTCCCGCTGACGAGCATTGGATTGCGCGATGAAATTCCGGGAACCATCGATTCTTCAATCACCACAAATGGAGACAGAATTGTCTATGACTGGCAGGTCAACAACGTCCAGCGGATGTTTGATGAGCCGGATATGCCGCCTTACGACATGGTATTGCAGCGGCTGTTTGTGAGCACGGTCCCGCAGTGGCAGGACGTCTCGAAGTGGTATTGGAACCTCAGCAAA
>DASYZW010000518.1:0-3913 GCA_035945915.1 Verrucomicrobiia bacterium
GGCGTCATCAGCGGCGTCCCGTCGCTCGTAGGCACTTTCGGGGTTACGCTCACCACCAGTAACCTCGTCGGGGTGGGCGCATCCGTTTTGAACATCACTGTCTTGAGCACCGGCAGTTCGGTCGTGCAGGAAATTTGGACGAACGTTCCCGGAACGAACGTGGCTGATATTCCAATCGACACGCCGGCGAACCTTACAAATGTTTTGGGGACACTCCAGGGTATTACCAATTACGGAGACAATTACGGTGAACGTATTCGCGGCTATTTTACGGCCCCGGTCACCGGGAATTATTATTTTTGGCTGGCCGGCAGTGATTCGGCGCAGCTTTGGATATCTGACGATAATAATGCGGTGAACGCGGTATTGCGCGCATGGGTAACGCCGACGAATAATCCCACCGCACCCGGCCAAAACGGCACGTCGCCGGGTCAATATAACCTGCAATCTTCCCAACAATCCGGATGGCTTTCATTGACGGCAGGACAACAGTATTTCATCCAAATTCTTCACAAGGCCGGTGTTGGAACCAATGACAATTGGTCAGTCGGCTGGCTCCAGGATCCTACGGGTACGAACAATAACGTTGGAGGTGTCGTTCCGGGCTACCTGCTTTCGAGATATTATCCGCCCCTGGCCGCCAGCGTGCCGGGGACTCTCTATTCCGCAAACCTGCTGGCGTTGCCCGGCGTGGTAAGTGAAGGCGTTGGTACGGCTACGTTGAGAGTCAATGCCGCCGGCACGCAAGCCACATTGAGCTTCACAATTACAAACATGGTGGGAACTCCAACCGGCGAATCGATCAATTCCGATCCGTACCAGAATGATCCGGGGGAGTTGATTTTTGATATATCCATGGCGCATCCGGGGGCTAACGGCACCTATTTATGGAACTTCCAAAACATGGGTCCGTTGACGACGAATGATATTCTTCAAATTATTTCGGAGGGCAAAGCCGCGATTGTCATCGAGAGCTCCGCCTTCGCCAACGGCGAAATCGGCGGCCATTTTACCCTGGCCAACGGTTCGGAGACCTTTACTCCGCCGCCGGCGCCTCCCTCATGGACTGATGATTCCAGCGACCCGAACGCCGCCGCACGATTCCTGACCCAGGCAACTTTTGGTTACAACTCAAACGACATCGCTTCCGTGCAGGCGCTAGGCTATGCCGGGTGGATCAATAATCAATTTCAAATCCCGCCGACCCATGCCCTGACGAACGTCCTGGCTCATCCGTACTCTGACCCGACGGATTTGTATCAAAGCCCGGATTGGTTCAATGCGTGGTGGCAAAACTCAGTGAATGCACCCGATCAATTGCGCCAGCGCGTCGCCTTTGCCTTGAGCGAAATCTTCGTCGTGTCTGAAAATGGCGTGTTGCAGAACAATGCGGACGAACTTTCCTCCTACTACGACATGCTCGTGGACAATGCGTTTGGCAATTATCGTAATTTGCTGGAAAACGTCACGCTTCATCCGGCCATGGGCAACTACCTGGGCATGCTGGGCAATAATGCCGGCAGCATTATCACCGGATTGCACGCGGATGAAAATTATGCGCGGGAAATTCAGCAATTGTTTTCCATTGGCCTGAATCGGTTGTGGCCGGACGGCTCGCTGATCCTGAATTCCCAGGACAATCTCGTGCCGACCTATAGTCAAAATGAAATCATGGGATACGCCAGCGTCTTTACCGGCTGGAATTATTTCCAAACGAACCAGGCCAATGGCCTCCTGCCGTCAAATTGGTATCCCCACTATAACGGGACAAATTCCATGGTGCTGGTTCCATCACATCATGAACTTGGGACTAAGCTAATCCTGGACAATGTCGTCTTGCCGCCTGCTTATGGAAACCAGACGGTCCCGTCCACGACGAATGGAGCCTATTGTTCCCAGGATTTAGAGAAAGCCCTGAATGCAATTTACAATAATCAAAATGTCGGGCCGTTCATTTGCCGCCAACTGATCCAGCGCCTGGTAACGAGCAGTCCCAGTCGCGATTACGTCTATCGCGTCGCGCAAGTGTTCAATAATGACGGCACAGGCGTCCGCGGCAACTTGCAGGCGGTCGTCCAGGCTATCCTGTTGGATTACGAAGCCCGCAGCTCTGACATGATTTCACAACCATCGTACGGCAAACAACGGGAGCCGCTGCTTCGCGTTACCGAGTTGGCCCACGCCTTTCCCGCTCCTCCCACGGTGAGCGGCACGTATAGCCAGACCACCAACCAGGTTATTAGCATCACGACCGCAAGCCCGCACGGGATGAACAGCGGTGATACTGCCTACATGTTTTTCACCGACACATCCGGGAAGCCCCCGCCGACGTCGCAGGGTTACAGCGTGACGGCAACCAGCAGAACGACGCTCACCATCAACGCGCCGCAACTTCTCGTGGGAACTTATGGCCAGACCAACGGCGTTATCACCGCCGCTCTCTCCGGGAACGGTCTTTCCAGCAACAATCCCGTTTATCTCGTATTTACCACGGGCGGCGCCTCTAATGGTTTGTACACCGTCTCCAATGTTATTGATACGGCGCACTTCACGGTGGCCACCACCGATTTGACCCTGCGCGCCGGCAGTTGTCTTTTGCCTAAGCTGTCGGTCGGCGGGTACACGCAGACCGGGACAAATATCGTCATCAGTACCACCGGTCCGCACGGATTGGTGCCCGGAAACAGCGTCTATATTAATTTTACTTCGGGGTCGGCGGTGAGCGGAGTTTACGTTGTCGCCAGCGTGTCGGACGCAACTCATTTTACGGTTACAACCACGACGTCAAAAAACCAGAATCAAAACAGCTTGTCGGTCTATTCTTTGCAGGCGCCGGTCCTTGCGCGTTCGGGAACAGTTTTGATTCAGCAAAGCACCTGGAATATGAGTTATACGGACACCGGCTCAACGGCAAGCCTCTCACAATCGCCGTTGCGGTCGCCGACGGTGTTCAATTACTTCTATCCGGGCTACGAATTTCCCGGCGCCCTGGCGTCCGCCGGCTTGACGACTCCGGAATTTCAACTGACCACGGCCACCGGCGTGGCGTTGCAGATGAACTTCCTTGAAGGCGGCATATTAAACAACACGGGAAATACCAATGGCCTGAGCAGTTTTACCAGCGGGAATGGCTCAATTGTCCTCAATATCGCGCCGTGGATGACGACCAATTATACATCTAACGCGGGCATTCCGTCCCTCGTGAGCGCATTGAATACCTATCTGGCTGCCGGCGAAGTGTCCGCGATGACCCAATCGAACATCATCAACTATGTCGCCAATACCACGAATTTCGCCTACAGCACCCCACCGACCCAGACGCAAATACGCGATCGTGTGCGTGCCGTTATCCATTTAATCACCAGTTCGCCTGACTACGTTATTCAAAAATAATATGAGCAAGAAGAGCCAGAACGACTTTTCCAACATTTCGCGCCGGCAGTTTATCCGCCGCGCAGCCTGCGCCGGGGTTGGGACGGTTGCCATGACGTCAGCCATTAGCCAACTGCGTTTCATGAACGCAGCGGTTGCGCAATCCAACGTCTCCTCTTACAAGGCGCTGGTCTGCATATTTCTGCAGGGTGGTAATGATTCCAATAACCTGATCATTCCGACTATCCAATCCCAGTACAACAATTACGCCGCGATCCGTACGCCGGTGCTGGCGATTCCGCAAAGCGCGGTCTTGGGCATCACTTCGTTGAACTCCGATGGCAACACCTACGGCCTGCACCCGAGTTGTTCAAAACTGCAGACGCTGTTTGGAGAGGGCAAGCTGGCGCTTTTATTTAATACCGGGACACTGGTTTATCCGATCACGCGCGCCCAATACCTGTCCGGCAGCGTGAAGCAGCCGCCGCAGCTTTTTTCACATGCCGACCAGCAAACGCAGTGGCAAACGTCCATCCCGGAC
>DASYZW010000519.1:0-2445 GCA_035945915.1 Verrucomicrobiia bacterium
CGTTTATATTAAGGGTTTTCAATACGTCCAGGAGCAGCCGGGACTGTTTGGAAGCGTCGTATGGCCGCCGTTGCCGGCGGCGTCCGGCTCTTCTTTTGTAGGAACGACCTTCGCCACTCCTGTTGAATTAACCGACTTGCCGTTCGGCATTAGCGTTACCAACGTATGGGGCATTCCATGGATCGTCGGCGCTAAAAAGGGGCTTCCCAATTTTAACGGATTCGAGCTGGACAACACCTTCTTTGTTGAGCGTGAGCTTCAGTTTAATCGCAACAATAACGCGCCGGGGACTTCAGGATCCACCTTCCCGTATGGAAGAACTTACACAACCAATCAGATGTACCTCATTGGCGTCAGCAACACATTTGCGATGGATGACTGGAACTCCTACGGTAATCAGTATAACAACAATATAAATGTTTATGCACAGAACTTTCTCTCGGTCGCCTTGACCAATAGCGCCAATCTCACCGTCCAGAACTTATTTGCCACAAACGTGGGGTTTCCCTTCGCAAATTGGCCCGGGCAATTATTCGTGATGCCGTTCGGAACAAACATTACCGTAATGCAAAACCTCAGCCTCGCGCCCTCTCCACCGGCAACAAACGGGCTTTATCTGTATTACGCATCACCAAATCCGGTCACATTCTCAGGAATAACATTCCGAGGGCCTTGCTTTATCCCGTCATCTTTAGACCCGTCCAACTACTTGGATTCAGGCACACCGCCGCTGCCGCAATTCGGGTTGATGGCAACAAATCATTTGCAGGCATTTTTGCTTGATACTGACCGTAACGGAAACAACCACATCCTGGACTATGTTCAACTCGGGAGCATGAATAGCGCTCTGAACGTGAACGCTGCAATCGCCGACCCGGATAGCGACATAGCAGTCAATGGTGACAACGGCGGACTTTGGAGTACAAATTATTACGCCGGGACAGCCACCCCTTACGGAATTATTGAACAGTATCTGGTCTCGAGCGGGAGTCCATTTCCTGGGGGAGTAGATGGAGATGAAGCAACCGCTTCCGGACAGACCGGTTGGGCAACGGCCCCGGTCCCGGGCTTGGGGAATTGGAACAGTGTCGCTGCGCAACAGGCCTACTTTGAAGCGTTCTTTACCGCGGGGAACATTGCTTACGATAATGCAGACGGTAAGCGTGTCACAAATCTTTCCCTGAGCGTCCAGGCGCCGTTTACGCCTATGCGCGCAATTATTCAACGCTACGTCTACCAGGCAAATGATCCGCTCGTCCACTACTTAAGCTCCGATCTAAACGATATTGCTGACGATACCAGCAACAAGGTTAATATCGCCACAATTCAGACAAATAGCATCACGACCATCGGCATTTTAAGCGACCGGTATATGCCATGGGGAAACTACACTCCCGGGGAGAATCCTGCTGGCGGCCCCCCCACGGTGAATCAGTTGAAGCCCGCCAATATCAACTTTGGCTATCCGATCGCGCAATCAGTCATGCTTGATCAAAACCAATACAATTTCTCATATAGGGATCCACTCGTTTGGTCTTCCGACAACTGGGATTTTCCCACGGCTAAATATCCGACCGCCGGTTGGCTTGGCCGTGTCCATCGTGGAACACCCTGGCAATCGGTCTATCTTAAATCTACGAACATTTGGAGTTTGAGTGGAACCGCAAATGGCCTTGTAAATCAGGGCCCCGCCACTTGGGAGATCTGGACGGGTGACTTGAATGCCAACGACGCGTTCAACGAGATTCCGGCCCAGGATCGACTCCTGTTCGATATCTTTACCGCCGCGCCAGACGACGACGCCATGCGCGGACAACTCTCAGTCAATATCGGCGCCGACAATCCGACGGATATGTTGGCTGGACTCGCCTCCTGGTCCGCCTTGCTCAGCGGAACGGTCGTTTTTGCCACCAATAACGTCAATGATCAGGTCCTGGGTTACACTCCCGGTTATCAGTCCCCTACCCCGGTTTGGCAGGAAAACGCGCCTTACTTTACGGTTATGACGAACCAACCCCTTGGCGTTCCGCTTTATCCGATCACCCAATCGCCGATGTGGCAGATAGTGCAGGGAATCAACTCCACGCGGACGAATTTCACAACCCTCGACGGGCTTCAAGGTGTGTTCGAACATGCTGGCGACGTGCTGGCGACGCCGGAGTTGAGCGATGCCTCGCCTTACCTCGCGTCAGGCGACCAAAACCAACTCCAATATGGTGTTAGCGACGAAATGTATGAATGGCTGCCGCAACAAATCATGGGCCTCGTGACCGCAAGCGGCGCCGCGCAGAATCCGCCGCGCTACGTCGTCTATTGTTACGGCCAGACGCTCAAACCCGCGCCCAACGGCCTCGTCTCCAGCGGCCAGTTCTTCGGCATGTGCACGAATTACCAGGTCACCGCCGAATCCGCCGCGCGCGTCGTAATCGAGGTGCAAAACCCCCC
>DASYZW010000520.1:0-4562 GCA_035945915.1 Verrucomicrobiia bacterium
AGGAAGCGTTTCAGTATGAACAAGGATGTATTTTGAACTTCCTCGATTCTGAGAGTAACGGGCGAATTCCCGTGGTCATCGGCCCCAAAAACAAAGATATCATGGATACCGGCGGGGAATTTATCCCGCTGCTGCACAATATGCACAAGCCATGTCTTGCCCAGCATGCCGCCTTTTTGGTCAAGTTAAACGGTGGCAACGCCGAGTGGCTCCGCGACGGATTTCCCAAAATGCAGGCTTTTGAGGACTGCTATTATAATCATTATCGCGACAAAGCAACCGGCCTCTATTATTGGCAGACTGACGAGTGCATCGGCGTGGACAATGATCCCTGCACGTTCTTTCGTCCCTACGGCAGCTCGGGTTCCATCCTGTTGAATTGCTTTATGTACAAGGAACTGCTGGCCATGGTCTACCTGGCCAATCAGTTGAATTTGTCCGAAATTGCCGGCAGCTATCAGAAAATGGCGGACAGCCTGCTCCAGTCCATCCGCGACAATTGTTGGGACCCGAGGAACGGCTTCTACTATAGCGTGGACCTGGACCTGCGGCCCGTGGTCAAGCAAACCACGACCTGGGAATTTCACATGGGCCAGCCGCGGAGCTGGGACTGCCTGATCCAGCGGATCGACGTGTGGTCAGGGTTTTTGGCCATGTGGTCGGGAGTGGCGACCCCCGAACAGGCGCAGCAAATGGTCGAACGGAACTTTGCGGACACCAATACTTTTGACGCGCCCTGCGGAATCCGCTCCCTTTCGAAGCTGGAAAAAATGTACGACGTGCGGGCCACCAGCAATCCTTCCAACTGGCTCGGCCCGATTTGGGTCAACGCCAATTACATGGTGTTCCGCGGACTGATCAAATACGGATACAACGACCAGGCCCGTGAATTGGCCGAAAAAACCATCAAGCTCATCGGGACGGATTATGAAAAAAATGGAATCCTGCATGAATATTATCTGCCCGACAACGGCGAGCCGGTCATGAATCCCGGGTTTCAGGATTGGAACTATCTTGTTCTAAATATGATCGCCTGGTACCAGGGCAAGCCGTGCGTGGAGGAGTTTTGATTGAATGTTGTGACGTTGTAACGTTTTAACATTTTAACGGATCAACGCTCTCACGCCGTTTTTCCCCGTTCATTGCAAAAATCCGAACGGATGTTAAATTGGCCTATGAACTTTCGGGTGATCATCGAACCGGAGGAGGACGGGATCTTCGTAGCGGAATGTCCGGCATTGCCGGGTTGCGTTTCGCAGGGACATTCTCGTGATGAGGCAATCAAAAACATTCGTGAAGCCATCCAGGGTTATCTTCGGAGCCTCGTTAAACATAGCGAGCCGGCGTCGGGTCCGGTTGAGGAGGCCGTCGTCGAGGTTGTCGCCGCATGAGCGGCAGCGCGTGAGCCGATCTCCGATTTTCAAATCGGCAACTCCGGCGGCGAAATCCCACGACGTTATGCGCCCGGCAATTCTGAAGTCCGCGTGACGTTACAACGTCTTAACGTGTTCAGCGTATTTTTACCAATTCCGCGCTGTGCGGCGCGACGGTCATGGCAAAGTCGTTTTTGAACTTGCCCAAATCTTTTTGGCGCCACAGGTCGCGGACGCTCCGTTTTCCATGAATTTTCAGGTCGCTCCAGTTTGCTGTCACGGTCGTGGCGTTCTCTCCCGTATTGAATAGCCCCACTGCGATGGAGCCGTCTTCAAGCTCCTTTTTATAAACCAGGAATCCGTCTCCGCGCGCGACGCACCGGCCTTGTTTGCCCAATGAATCCTGGTCCACCGCCAGCACTTCATCGTTTTCCAAAATGTTCAAAGTAAAAGCGTCCATATCGGTCAGGTCATTGCCCAGCAGCAATGGCGCGGAGTCCAGGCACCAGATCGTCATGTGCGTGTACTCTTCATCGGGCGTGAGGCCCGGCTGGCCCTTCTCGTGCGTGCCGATTTCGAGCATGTCCGGGTCGTTCCAATGGCCCGGGCTCGCATACTTCGCCCATTTGTCCTGGCCAAATCCGCGGTCGCTCATGGATTTCCAATTGGCTTTGATGTCGCCGGTCGTGCGCCAGCTATTGGCAATGGGTGAAATCGCCGGGCCATTCGTAATGTTCATATTGTTCGACAAACTAAAAACGAGGTCGCGTCCGCTCTGGCGCAATGCATCGTACATTTCGACCGTCTCAGGCAATTCGATCGGGTTCCAGTCGTACTTCAAATAGTCCATTCCCCATGCCGCCCATTGGTTCGCGTCATTGGTCGCAAAATGATATCGGCCGATCGCCCACGGGAGCATGTGCCGGTTTACGCGCCCTTTTTTGGGAAGCGTTGGCGGCGACCATGTTCCCGCCGGATTTTCCGCGCTGCCGCCAATATGGTTGGCGTACGAAGTCGTCCAGGGTGTCGAATAAATCCCGATTTTCAGGCCGAGCTTATGGACGTCATTGCATAAGCCGGCCATGTCGGGAAATTTCTCGTCTCCTTGAATGGCGTTGAATTGGCCGCCCCGCGGTCCCTGCCAGGTGTCGTCGATGTTCAAATAGGTCCAGCCGTGGTCGATCAGGCCGGACGTGGCCATCGCCCGCGCGTTTTGCAGGACGATCTCCTGGCTGACGCGCGAGGCGTAATGGTTCCAACTGTTCCAGCCCATCGGCGGCGTCAACGCAATCGTTTCGCCGACAACGATCTTGAATTTCTTATCGGCCGTGCCGAGGCCATTTTTGGCATGGAACACGACTTGATAATTTCCCGTTCGGTCCAATGAACCGCGGATATCTCCTGTGCCGGGATCGAGCGTCAGGCCGTCCGGCAAATCATCGGCGGAAAACGCGATCGGCCGCTGGCCGGTGGCGGGGATGTGATACAGGAATGGATGGCCGGGCCGGACGCCAAAGACGTCCGGTCCATTAAGGCGCGGCGCAGGGGAGGCGGGTGGCGTTCGTATTTCGGCCGAATCCGCCGCCGCAATTTGCGTGTAAATGAGCGTGGCGGATAAAAGGCAGGAAAGGGCCGGGAATTTCATAGGTGCGCGATGGAACATGGTTTTAATTAAAAATTAAAACGCAAAATTTGGAAATGAGGAATCGGATAAAGGTTCTAGTGGCAGGGACGCCGCGGCTGCGACGTTCCGGGCGGCGGCAGTGGGCGTCACTCGCATTCACTGGCGAAGGCCCCGTGCCCTGCCAACGTTCTATCGGACGAATGTTCGAACCTCTAAACCTTGACCCGCACACGTGCGTCGGCATCATAGCCCCGACACCGCCTGTATGGAACCGAAACACTGCCGTTTCAACGTTTTAACATTTCGACGTTTCAACGTCGTCTCGGCGCTTGCGCTCTTCTTTCTCACCCTTTCCCCGCTTCCCGCGCAGACGAATGTGGATTGGTCGAACTATGACTTTAACCTGCCGCCCAGGGACAGCCCGGAAGTCCAGTGGTGGCGGGATTCGCGGACCAATCTCGATGAACGGTTGGCATGGTGGCGTGACGCGCGGTTCGGCATGTTCATTCATTGGGGTGTTTATTCCTATGCCGGCGGCGCCTGGCATGGCAAACCCGTGAAGGGCTATGCCGAGCATATCCAACGCATCATGAAAATTCCCGGGCCGGTTTATCGCCGGGAAATTGCCGGCCATTTTGATCCGACGAATTTCGATGCCGAAGCCTGGGTACGCCAGGCCAAAGCCGCCGGGATGAAATACATCGTCATCACCGCCAAACATCACGATGGCTTCGCCATGTGGCCGACCAAAGTGAATGACTATAACGTCATGGACGCCACGCCCTGGCATCATGATCCGATGAAAGATTTGAAGGCGGCCTGCGTGAAATACGGCCTTAAGTTCGGTTTCTATTATTCGCAGGCCTATGATTGGGCCGATACCAACGCGCCGGGCAACGACTGGGACCGCGATAATCCGGGTGGCGACAAACGAATTGGCGGCGTCGATTGGTGGACGAACCGCCCCGAATTTATGAACCAGGCGCGGCGGTACGTGGATGAAAAGGCCATACCGCAATTGCTGGAACTGATCCATGATTATCAGCCGGACATTTTGTGGTTTGATACGGCCGGCAAATTGCCGCCGTCGGAAAATTTGCGGATTATGAAAGCCGTCCGGCAGGCTGATCCCAAAGTGGTGATCAGCGGCCGGCTCGTCCATGACTGGGGCGATTATGCCGACACGACCGATCGCCCCGCCAATTTCCCGCCTTTTGAAGGGGATTGGGAAGGCATCCCCACCACCGACGAGTCGTACGGCTGGAACCAAAACGATTTTTCCTACAAACCGCCGTCGCACTTCATCCAATTGCTGGCCAAAGCGGCGGCGCGCGGCGGCAACCTGTTGCTGAACATCGGTCCCATGGGCAACGGCGAGTTTGATCCGCACGACGTCGCCATTCTGCAGGGTATCGCCGCCTGGTGGCGTGTGAACGGGCAATCCATCCGCGGCACAACGCGGACGCCGCTGCCGGTCCAAACCTGGGGCGAAACTACCCGCAAAGGCAACACGCTTTACCTGCACGTTTTCAACTGGCCGGCTTCCGGACACCTCGTCGTTGGCG
>DASYZW010000521.1:0-4380 GCA_035945915.1 Verrucomicrobiia bacterium
CGTCCGTAAACGTGAGCGTCATTTGTTGATCGGCGTAATTCAGCGAAATATTGATCGGGTCGCCGCTGTTGATTTGGACATTTCCGGGGGAATGATAATTTCCATTGCTGCCGCCGGCGCCGGTCAGCCCATTGGTGAGCACCGTGTAGCCGACGTTTTCACTGTTCCCGGTGTAGAGATTAAGTTCCAGTTCGAGGCTGGGGGTAATGGCCGATGAGCCGCCGACTCCGAGCTGGCCGCCCCCGCCACCCAAAGCAGCCGCGCCGCGCGAATCGTTTTGAAGACAAAACGCGATGCCGTCAGCGGCTTTGTTTCCGCCGGCTTGATAGGTGAAGTTGGCTCTAAATGCGCCGATGTATTGGGGATCATCAAAAAAAACGCTTCGAGTCTCGCCGCCGCCGCCGTCCGTAAGGGTCAATGTGTTGCCGGCCACGGCGGGAGCGGAGTACACGTAAAAACCATTTTGATTGATCGTCCAATTCAAACCGTTCCCGTTCAGGCCCAGGGGCTGGTTGCCAAAAGTAAGCGCCGCGACGCTGCTGGTGACGGAGCCATAAAGGTTCGTGATGATGACCTGGTAATTGCCGGCCTGGGACAATTGCGCATTCGACCGGGTAAAACCGGCGCCGGTTGCGGCGGGAATATTTGTTCCATTGAACTGCCATTGATAGTTCAACGGCGCCGTGCCGGACGCAGTGACCGTGAAGGTGACGCTGGCGCCCACGTTTGCCATCTGGCTTGCCGGCGCAGCCGCCACGAACGGAGGCGCTCCGCCTTTGCCGGCGCCGATTGACTCCTGGTAGAGCAGGAATAATTGGTCCGGCCGCACGACCACATATTTGGAGCTCGGAAGCGAGTTGGCGACAGCCTGGCAATTGGCTGGTGTCACATCCCAGGCATCGCCCTGCACAGGGATGAACATGGGCGACGCGCCGTTCCAGCTTGCCGCGGTGTTGGTGATGGCGTAGAGCAGGGCGGAACCGCTCGACACATAACTTCCGCTCGAAGGAAACCCGATGCCGGGAAGGGTTTGGTATTCGGTGGTAAAGTAGCCGTCGTCCTGGTCATTGATGCCAATGAGCGTGGGGCAATTCGTCGCGTACGCATTGCCCGTGGCTGTGGAGACAGTGTCCCAGATGGTGATGGTTCGAATGCCGCTACGTTGGAAATAGGGATTGGCGGCTTTGGCATAGTTGGCAACATTGGCGCCGCTCCAATATTCAATATGCGTATAGCCCGCGCCGCTCGGTCCTGCCACCAGACAATCGTTGGTGGTGGCCGTGCTCCAGAAATAATTGAGCATTCCCGGGTCGAAATCCGCCGCCAGCGGTTGCACTGTCCAGCCGATCGGCACTGTGCCGCGGGCGGAACTTTGCCAATTGAGATACATGGCGTGCTGCATATATTGGACGTTGTCGCCGTCGCTCAAGGTCATGGAGACGTAGACCTTGTTTTGCAGGGGGGGCGGCGGCGGAATCGCCGGAACAGAAATGGGCGTGACGACGCCGCTATACACTGATCCGTTATCGAAAATGTCGCTGGCCATTACGGGAATGCCATACTGGCCGATCCAATTCAAATCCGGCCCTTCGTTCGGCCACCAACCCAAATAAATTCCGCCGACGGGCGCCATTTGGGAAACAAACTGGCCCAATGTTGTGGCATCGGCCGGGATATTCGGGTCAAGCCAAACCACGACGGATTTGACGGCGACAAGGTAATCGCGCAGATACCACTGGTTATTGGTTTCCATGCCCGCGATGATCCGATGAGTGCATTGAGACCAATAATTTGTGTAGAGATAGCCGTAGGCTTGATATTTGTCCGAAAATTTCCCGCGCAAATCGTCATTCACGGCCAGGCTATAGGGCGCATTCGTGAGCGTGTGCAGGAGACTCGGGCTGCAAATCAGTTCGTTCTTCACCCCGGCAATGGTCGTGGCCACGTTGAGGGTGTCCGCGAGTGCTGGATCGGTCACGACCAGGCCGGTCACATTGGATCTATATTTGAGGATCGCGCTGTAACCGCTGACCGTGTCGTAAGAAAGATTGTGAAGGGTCATCCAGGTGAACTCGCCCTCGGACGCCGCGCTCACGCAGGCCATTTGCGGTTGTGTTCGATTCACGATGCCTTCCAGGGAGACAAACAGGGCCTGCTCCGCCGGCGACACCGTATCCATATCAACGCAATCAATCCTCGGAGCGGGCGGCGCAAATGTGGGCAGGTATTGGGCGGCCGGCCAGTTGAGTCCGGTGGAGATTTGACTCGTTGTGAGGTTCGTGTTGACGGTCAAAGACACTACCGCGCTGGTGACCGCGCCGTAGCTGTTTTTTACAGTGACGAAATAGTTCGTGCTATTATCGCGAGGCTGGGCGGAAGTGAGAATGAGCGTGGTGTTGGTTCCGTTATTCAAGTCATCCGTGACGGGGGCGCCATTCTCATACCATTGGTAAGCCAGCGGGGCCGGGCCGGCAGCGACGATGGTGTTGGTGAAACCGGTGTTAACATTCACTGTGTCCGAAAACGGTTGCACCGTGATAAATGGCGGACCGGTGAGCGTGGTGACTAAAAAATTATCAAAATGCGCAATGCCGGATGACCAGGTGTCGTCGCCGAAAAGGTTCATGCTGATCCGGATATCGGCGTAGGTGGCTCCGGAGGGCACGGTAATCGAGCCGCTGTTGTAAAAGGCATAGCCGCTCATCGTGCCGGCCACGAAGGGATGCTGGATGTTGTCGTTGATGAAACCAACGTCATTGGCGCCCTGGTACATGCGCAGGTCCACGCGTATATTGTCCCCGGATTTCACGCTCGGCGCGTAGTAATAAAACGAAATATTGACGGTCCTGGCGCCGTTGAGGGGAAATGCGCCACTGCGAAAGTCGGCGTTATTCCCGCTGCCGGGACCGCTCGCCGCCGAGTTGGAGAGCACGCCGTCATACTCGGCTGAGCTGTACAGGAAGGTGGTGTCCGTCACGTTGACATATCCAACGCCGCTGGCGCCGGCATACCAATTAGCGCCATCGGCCGTTTCAATGGGAGGATTCGGGCCAATGACGGTTTGAGCCATCGCGGAAATTCCGAAACCCGCCACGGCGATTAGTGATGCGATCAGGGCCGGAAACCGCCGGCGAAACTTAGAGATAGAGGCAGGCACGGGCTTCAAGGCTTTAAGACTGACGAATGGTTGGCGATCCAGGTGATATCCCGGGTATCGCTTCCAACCTGCCATCCGTAATCGCCGCCTCCGTAGTAGTTTTCGAGGGGCGACGTTGTGGGAACCAGCCACCGATGAATTTCCGAATGTCCGTCAGCAAATGAGAATGAGCCGGCATTGCCATGGGCGGACGTCGGAAGATTTTCCCAAACCGAGCGTTCGGTCGGATCATTGTTGGCGCAAAAAATGAACCATCCATCGTCAATAGTATCGGCGTGTTCGTGAAGAAAGACAAACATATCCGACGGTTGCCGGAGATCTGACGTTTTGCGAAAAACCCAATACCCTGTCGTGTCGAGCGGATCGGCGGGCGATGCGATGGGCGTGCCCATGAAGGCATTCATCGAATAGCTGCGAACGCGCAACGACTGGGTCGGCGCCCGGCTCAAGTCGGCCGGACAATGGTAAACTTCGGGATTTTTGATGTAAGGGCCGAGAAGGGGCGGGGTGGCGGTCGGGGTCGTCGTCAGCAACTGAATGTTCGTATTGTCCGGGTAGTGTCCGATGAAATTCATCACTCCGTTCACCCAGCCGCCCTGGCCGAAGCTGCGGTAATTGATCGCGAGGTTTTCGTGGTTGTCAGTGGCATACATGAGCCACGCGGTGCCCAATTGGCGTCCATTGCTCATGCATTGAATGCCCTGAGCTTTCATTTTCGCGCGATTCAGGACGGGAAGAAGGATGGCCGCCAATATGGCGATGATGGCGATCACGACTAAAAGTTCGATGAGCGTGAACCCGTCGCCCTTTCTGCGAAGATTCGCCGAGACAGGAACCGTTGTTCCCGCGCGATCGTGCTTCGATTCGTCATTCATATATCGAGCCGGCTTTGCCGGTAATATACCCTGCCTGCGGCGCTGATGCCGTAACACGTTCGTACCAGTGGTGTTTAAGAGACGTTAATGCATCCGCCCGCAATCTTCTCGCGGGACGAGAAGCGTTGCGGGCGGAATACATGTAATTATTATTCTGATCCACAACAACTTACGGCAATAGGATCGTCCGGAAGAACGCATCCGGCGCCGATTGTGGTGCGGTAAATGTGACGGAACCGCTGGAGTCGGCTGAGTTGGTTGAAACGGACGTCCAAATCACAGGCGGGTTCAATCCGGAGGCTGATTGCAGGATATAGTCGCAGCTTCCCGCGCCGGAGAAGGTCATTA
>DASYZW010000522.1:0-5789 GCA_035945915.1 Verrucomicrobiia bacterium
GGCCCTGGTCCTCGGCGACCTGTACTACTTTTTTGTCCATCGCCATTTGCAGAAAAAGCCGGAAGTCCGTTGAAGCATTGAATTGAAAGGCTAAAGCCCTGACCGGACTTTGGCTCCGCTATTCGTTCCGGTATTCCTGGATGGCGGCGCGCCAGGAGGGAGCAAGTGTGGCGCCGGGGCGAAGCCAGATTTCTTCGTGCAACCATTCCATCGCGTTGGCGTCGGCCATGATGAGAACTCGTTCGTCGGGCGTAATTTTATCGGGGCCTTCCGCCAGAAATTTTTCAACCAGGGAACGGATTTTGGGACTGCCGACTCCGAGCATTTCGAATTGTTCGGCGTAGAACGGGTTGGACCTCTTTTCGCGAAGGAGAGAGACGTGGATGGCGTTTATGTAGGGGTCCAGGACGGCTTCCGAGACGCCATCGTGCTGGCGGCGCGGGCCGGTCTGACTGATGATCTCTTGAATTTTGAGGCGGGCACGCAAAGAAACCAGTTCAGCGGGCGGCTGGGTTTCCTCGGGAGTAAGGAACAATCCGCATTTTTTTGCGGCTTCGCCGGCGGTATCGCGGCTGGTCAACACGCTGATCGGCACTGAAAATGCCATGCCGGCAAACACGGGCGTGAACCACCAGAAGAGCGATGGTTTGAGTTCCCACATAAACACCCCCCAAATGACGCCGATGAGCATGTGTCCCCAGTGCCGGCCCAGGGCAAAAGGCCAAGTGGTGCTGCCGGCGCGCTTTTGCGTCTTCCAGCCCACAGTGACACCAAATAAATTCATAAATACAAAACGAGAGTGCCAGAGCATTTGCAGCGGAGCGTGCAATGTTGAGAAGACGGTTTCCAACACAACGCTCGCCGTCACTCGTCCGAAGCCGCCGAAAGCGCGGCGGCGAGGCGGGTCACAGGCCAGGTCCACCAATGAAAGAAACTTCGGCAGCATAAGGACGGTCATGACAATCAAAAAGATCAATAGCGCGTGGGCGGTGCCGCTGAGATTAATCAGGATGGCGTGCACGGTGAAAACGGAGAGGCCGGTATATTTCTGGTACCAGAGGATCCAGGTGGAAACGATTAGAAATGCAAGCCACAAAGGGCTGGCCAAATAGCCCATGATGCCGAAAAACAGATGCATGCGGCTGATGCCGCGCAGGCCGCTAAAAAACAGGACCAGGCTGTGCTGCAAATTGCCCTGGCACCAGCGGCGATCGCGCTGGGCGTTTTCAATCATGCCTTGCGGCGATTCCTCGTAACTGCCCTCAAGGTCATAGGCCAGCCAGACGGCGCGATTTTCTCGCAGGAGCAACGCGGCTTCGACAAAATCATGGCTCAAAATCTGCCCGCCAAAGGGTTTGTGGCCGGGCAACCGGGGCAAATCGCAAAATTGCATGAACGGTTCCACGCGGATAATCGCGTTGTGCCCCCAATAATTTCCCATGTCGAGCGTCCAGAAATTCAAGCCTGCGATAAAGACCGGCCCGTACATGCGGTTGGAAAACTGTTGCATCCGGCCAAACAGCGACTCGGCGTTTACCAGCGCCGGCACCGTTTGGATGAGTCCCACGTTCGGGTGGGTTTGCATCAGCTTGACCAGGGCGACTAGCGTTTCACCGCTCATCACACTATCGGCATCGCACGTGACGAAATATCGGTAGCGCCGTCCCCACGAACTCAGGAAATCGCGGATGTTGCCGCTTTTGCGTCCTTCATTGTCGAGGCGCCGGCGATAGTAAATCTTTCCAAGCGCGTCGAGTTCCTGGGTGAGGTCGAACCAGCGGCGCTCTTCTTCCACCCATTTGTCCGCGTCGGTCGAGTCGCTCAGGATAAATAAATCGAAATGGTCGAGCGCCCCGGTGTGCTGGAGGGACTCATAAACAGCGCGCAAACCTTCGCAGACGCGCGCGACATTTTCATTGTAGATGGGAAAAACGATCGCGGTGCTGGCGTCGGCAATCGAGGCGTTCCGATAGTCTTGCAGTTGTGTGATGCGCAGGCGGTCGCCAAATCGGCGCACAAAAAAACCGTAAATGCCATGCAGGCAGCCCACGGACGCCAGAAAAAATAGTATGACGAACAGGATGAGCAGGATCATCCGGGAGTTGGACCATCCGGTTCGCCACAGCAAATCCGCGAAGAGCAGTGAAACGGCGCCGGTGAGCAGAATTGCGAGGGAATAAAACGTCAAAAGCCGGCGACCGCGGATTCTGGATATTGAAGGATGATTCGTTTTTGGCGCGGTCGCTTGGTCCACAAGGCCTGACTTTACGTCAGAAATAGTTTCGGGGCAAGGGCAGGGAGGCCGAGGAAGGAGGACGGAGGATCGTCAGCGGGAATTCGGGTACACTCATTCCGCGCGTTATCCGAGCCGTGACGGCGCAAGGCGCCGTCCTTACCCCATTTCGTCACATAAATATTTCCGGCGATTGGCTTTTCTTTATTGCTTTTATCGATGGGAACGCCAATTTATTCGGAAAATGCCTGATGAACATCAGCCGGAATTGAATCAGCCCGGACCAAGGAAACGTTCAGCGAATCGCCGACGTGGTCGTCGTGGGGGACGCGGACGCAGCCTGCGTTCGGCACATGCAGCCACCTCGTCGCCAGGCTCACAATCGCCATCGACAACTCCTGTCGAGGGCGAGTTGGCGCCCACGGGGGAAGAGCGTCCGCCCGAGACGGCATCGCCGACGGCGACCGCTGAAGCTTCAACTACCGAACGTCCGCCGGCCGAAAGGCCCCCGGAAGCTCGACCGTCTTATCGGCCGGTAGCCGAAAGGCAGCGTCCTGAGCCGCAACAACATCATGCTCGCCCTCCGCATTCTCAATCTCCGTCGCAACATCCGTCGGGGACGCTAACACGGGCTGCGGATGAAGTGCGACGGGTTGTGGAAGCGCTCGAAGAGGCGCTGGAACAAATGGAGCACGTTTTGGAATTGGTTGAATTGGCGGAGGAACAAAAGCTGGATGATGAACGGGAGATTGAAAATCTGCGGCGCGCCTTGCGCCGGATTCAGACCCCGCGGTATGAACCTCAACGAGACCGGGATCGGGAACGGCGTCCGGAATATCCCAGGGAAGAACCCCGGCGTGAACGTGAGCGCGAGCATGAAGAGCACCGTCATGAAGAGCCCGCGGCGCCGGAGCCCGAACCTGAAGTCGAAGCCGAGGCTGAAAGTGAAGGCAATGGCGGCGGTGAAGCCCATCCTCCGCATGAAAATTTCGGGACTGAGGAACAGGGGAGTTAGAACCTGGAGCCGGGGAATTCGCAGGTGCCCAGGCGCGACAACTCAACAGGACAAGTTCACAAGCCCACGGATGAGTTCGTTCCGAAGGAGTTTGTGGTTTCCCATTGCTGCCAATCGAGCGCGATTTGAGCGGCGGAGTTGGTAGAAACGTTCGGGGTGGGCGGCCAATAGGTTGGGTCATACCAGCCCCAGCCATTCGGCACGAGGCCCTGGGCGGCTTTGTAGGCCCACATCGTCCAGCTCAAGCCGGCATTGTTGTAGTCGCTGACGGAATATTCGTAGGCCGCCGCACCCTGGCCCATGTCATTCCACTCGCCGACATACCCGGGCACATTCCATGAGAGATGGTTGTCAAAATCCGATACCTGGCCGTCTGAACCGGCATCGACCTGCGATGCATTGCCGCCGTATTGGTATTCATGCATGGAGTAGACAATATTGGTCCATCCATAGGTGGACGGCGCCGGCAGCATGCTCCAATTCCAGTTTCCGAACGTTCCTTCCATGATGATGATATGGTTCGTATCCACTGCGCGAATCGTAGCGTAAAGGTTTGTGTATGCGTTCAAAACAGCGGCGTTACTGGGGGCATTGTCCGGTTCGTTTATTAAATCATAACCGGCCACGGCGTTGTTGGTGTTGTAGTGCGAAGCGATTTGCGCCCACATGTAGGCGGTTTGGCTTTGATCCGTGCTGCTGGTCCAATAGGCATTGAGGTTTTGCTGGCCGGTGTCATCCGAGGTGCTTTGGCTTCCAACAACACCGTGCATGTCAATCACTACGTAGATCCCGCGGGAGGCGCAATTGGTCACAACCCAATCCAACATGTTAAACGCATCCGATCGCCATCCGGAACTGGTCGTGTTGGTGATGGAAAAGAAATTGCCCCACCAAACGGGCACGCGCACGCAGTTAAAGCCGCCGCGGGCGATGTTTTCCAGATCGGAAGTGGTGATCCAGTAAGATTGATAGGCGCGGATGAGGGCCTGCTCGGTGGCCACCCCGAACCGGCTGTCGAGTTCTTTGATGATGCTATAAGTGTCGGGCAATCCGCCGCTATCGGCGGGACACATCCACGGTTCCATGACAAAATAGCCGCCTAAATTAAGTCCGCGCAACTGGACCGGCTGGCCGAGCGTGTTGACAATAGTTGTGCCGCTGGCGCGCAGGAGAGAAATCGGAGGCGCGTTGGTGGACATCTGGACGCGATAAAAGCGAGTCGTCCCGGCGGGCAGGCCATTGACGATCTGGTCCGCGCCATTACCCGGGATCAAACCTCCGAGCGGAACCCAGGACAGGTCATTTAAATTCGTTTTGAATTGCACCTGGTAACTAAAGCCGGGCTCGGTCGGAAACGAAACGATTTGATTGGAGATTCCCACGACGCTCGAAATCATGAGCCGGTCGGGCTGGATCTGAAATCCGTTCAGGTCGCCCTCGGCGCTGCCGTTTCCTGTGTAATTTATGGCAAGCGTGCCGGATCCATCAGAGTATGCGGCGGCAAAATAAACGTAATTAATTCCAGGAACGAACGTGCTGCTGGTTCCGTTCCAGGTGCTGCTTAATGTATTGGTATTGATAGTAAAATAGGTTACTCGGCCGGTGGCACTGATGTTGGCCGCGTTATAAACGACGACATCGTACGGTGCATTGGGCGCCAGGCCGGAAAGTCTAACCGTTTGGGGAACGCCGGAGTTATAAAGATAGTTTTGCATCAGGGCGGAGTCAGGGCCGCCGGAAAACGGTGTTGAACCGCCGTAATCAAACACGTCGAATCCGCCGCCGGAACTAAACGTCATTTTGACAGGCGACGCGGCGCCATCCGAATAAACCAGGGGAATGCTGCTGCCACTGGCGCCGTTAACACCATTCCATTGATCACCAGCGGAGCCAAGAACCGCCGCTCCGGACATGGTTGGTCCGGGACTGGGACCGCCCTGGTTGGGGTTGCTGTTCTGGGTAAAGTTAACGTCGATCAGTTTGGCGGAGACAGCGAATGGAAGGGCCGTGAGCATGACGGCGAGAAGGGCACAAAGACCTAATAACTTCCGGCTGAGGTGGCCCGGCTTCGGTCCGGTTACTTTCCGCCACACGTTCTGCCATAGCCTGTTATTTCGCATGCTGCCTGAACTATTGGAGGTTAAACAAACTGCAAACTGCAACGGTACCAAACTCAATCAAGCCGGGAATTGCCCCGGCAGCCAGCCGCGTTCAACGCAGTAGCGAAAATTCCAGACGCCTTCGGATTGCATTTTATAGCTCCAGAAAAACCACCCGCGGGTATTTTCGAAGCACAACAATTGAGCGTCGGCATAGGCGCTCGTGACCAGTTTCTCCTGGAAGGAGGACAAATTTCGGGTGGAACGGTAGGGCAGGGCAAGGGACCATTCGCCGACGAACGTGGGGAGTTCGTCCCGCTGCATTTGTTCCAGGGTTTCCTTGCGGTTGAGCGCAAAGATCAATTGTTCCTGTGCGTTACGCTCGGCATCGTCATGGCCAAATGACTGATACAGATGCGTGTCAATAATGACGTTTGAAAAC
>DASYZW010000523.1:0-2006 GCA_035945915.1 Verrucomicrobiia bacterium
GGATTCAGGGTGTTCCAAAACGTTCCAAATCTTCCTGTTGACCTCGCCCGCACGGATGAGAAAATTCGAGCGTCAGAAGAATAGCCATGACCATTACCGTCCACCACACCGCTGAGCCCGAGCCGTTGAACGCCCGGCCGCCCTCGCGCCGGGTGCGTCGTGCCGGAAAAGCGGCCTTCGCTTGCGTATTCCCTCATCTTGCTCGTCCTCATGATGCAGGTCGCCGATATTTGAATATCTTTCTGGCCCTCCTTTTCGCGACGATTTCCGCCAGTACGTTCGCCCAAAACTTGCCTCTTCCGTCCCGCTCCACAAACGCACTCGACGGTGACGCGTTTGGCCGGGCGATTCTGACGCTGGATTTAGGCGCGCGCAATAAGGCGATAGCCGATGAGTTCCTTGCCGGGAATGTTCCGGACTTTCTCCGGACATTTTGCCCGGTCACGGTCACGAACGTTTCTGATGGCGTGACGAATGTGGGGACATTCTTTGTCGCGCCGGATTATTTGGCCATCGGCGCGGACACGAATTACTTGTTTGCTCCGGTGTCGCCGGACACGGCGCAACGCATTGCGGACCGCCTGGCTTGCACATTGCCGACGCGCAAGATGGTGGATGCCATCGACGCCGCCGCGACCGTGAAACTGGAACCGTCTCCGATTCCACCGAGTGCGGCGATGACGTCGGTGGCCGTCTTCATTCAATACAATCAAACGGTTTGGGCGCAGCGAATGGCCCTGACGAATCGTTGCCCGCCCGGCGTCCTTGTGGCCGGGGACAAAAAGGACCTGGTCCTTACCCGGCGCCTGGCGAGGGCGACAAATAACGTCGCCATTTACGGCTGGCATCACACTAACGGCGCGCCGGTCCAGCCTCTTTTTTGCGGTCATGCCTGGTGGTGGGTGGATTATAGCCAGGGCGTTCGCCTGGTATCGCGCATGATGCTGGTGAACGGCGCGGAAAAATCGGTCGCGGATGTTTTGGCGGATCCCAATTTTTGCGGATTGATTAGTGATGAAGGCGTGATTACGAATGCGCGGTACGCCACGAATTTTGCGTGGCCGGATAAAATTAGTTTGCCGTGGCCGGAAATTACGACGCTGGATGGGGTGCGGATATTCGTCGATGCGCCGGCGTCGGCGCTGGAATCGTTTTCGGCGAATCAACCGGTTGAATTGGTTTTCTATGCACTGCCGAACGGCAATACGATCGAAGAAACTATCGGAAAAAAACTCGCGCAGGGCGATGACTGGCATTTTGACATCCAACACATCGGCGCACAAACGCAGTGGCTGCGGAATGTCATAACAAACAAGGCGATTGTTGTGGCCTATCTCGAAGCGAATACGAAGAGCTGGCCGGCCTGGCGCAGGACGCATTTCGATTCCGACCGGCGCATCGCGCAGATCGTGGATGAGGTCAGCGCGATTTTTCCATCGAACCGAACTGAAGTCGTCCTTGCGAGCCATAGCGGCGGCGGCAGTTGTGTATTTGGATATCTCAATGCGATGGATGAGATACCGGCGAAGGTCAGCCGCATCGCCTTCCTGGATAGTGACTACGCCTATGACTCAAAGCTGCACGCGAAAAAGATCATCAATTGGCTGGCGGCATCGGCGGACCATCGGCTGTGCGTCCTGGCGTATCAGGATTACCTTGGCCTATTAAACGGCAAACCGTTTGTGAGCGAGGCCGGCGGGACATGGGGCCGAAGCCGGGCGATGCTCGCCGATCTTGCCAAACAATTTTCGTTTGGCAGCGAAACCAATACCGGGCTTGAAATTTATTCCACAAAAGACCGGCAGGTTGAGTTTTTGTTGAAGGAGAATCCGGAGCACAAAATCCTGCACACGGTGCAAGTGGAACGGAATGGGTTTATTCAGGCGATGCTTTCGGGGACGGATTGGGAGGGCCGCGGGTACGAATACCTTGGGGCGCGGGTTTATGGGGAGCGATGACGCGTTGAAGCGTTGGAACGGCGAATTTAATATGAGCGGACTTCTGTC
>DASYZW010000524.1:0-4875 GCA_035945915.1 Verrucomicrobiia bacterium
CATCAATCAACTAGAAAGCTTTTTGATTGGGCAAACAAATCACGCCGTCGGCCATGGCTTTCAAGCGTTCCAGACCGGCCTGGGCCTGTTGTTGCCGCCGGTTCCCTTCGCACGAGAAAGGCAACGTGACAAACGCCAGGACCAGCGCGCCCGATTCTTTGGCCGCGCGCGCCAGCACCGGGCTGACGCCGCTGCCGGCTCCTCCGCCCAGGCCCGCCAGGATGAAAATTACCTCGGCGCCTTCGCACGCGGATTTGAGCATGGAAAATTGTTCTTCAGCGAGGGCATGCCCGCGTTCGGGATCGCCGCCCGTGCCCATGCCGCGCAACAGTTTCGTTTCGAGATGCACCTTGACCGTTGCGGACGACCCGGCGAGCGATTGCGAATCCGTGTCGATCGCGGCAAAAGCCGCTCCGGCAAATTCGCCGTGATTTAAAGCGTCGCCCAAACCAACGCCTGCGCCCCCCACGCCGAAAATCCTGATACGACGAGTTCCGGCCGCCTGGACAGGCGCGGGTGTTTCAATTTCGTTTATCAATTTCATAGGTTTATCGCATCTTGCGCGCGGTTATTGAAATTATCGTTGTAAAAGCCTTCCGAACGCTCCTTTGATTCCGGCGACGAGAGACTTGCCTTCGCGTTTTCGGCTTTTAAATGAACCGAATTTCGCCAGCCCAATTGCCGTAACGAACTCGGGCTGGTCCAGCGCGGATTTCAGGCCGCTGATGGATTTCGTCTGGCCGCCAGTCACCTGCATTTGCAACATTTGCTCAGCAAGTCTGGAAATATGAGGTATTCGCGCGCATCCGCCGCAGAGGAACACTCCGGCTCGCAAATAATCAGCCAACCCGGCCTGCTCTAAATCCTGGGCGAGAAGCTGAAAGATTTCCTCCAGCCTGAGCGACATGATTTGGCGCAGATGCTCAACGTTAATCACTTTCATGACCAGGCCCAATTCATTAGTGATCGTCACCGTCTGCCCTTTGGATTCTGCATCCAACAACGCTGAACCATGCTCGAGTTTCAATTTTTCAGCGCGGCTTAATGGAACTTTTAAGCCGTAGGCCAAATCATTCGAGACGTGGTCGCCACCCACGGCAATCGCGCCGGTATGCTTAATGACACCGTCCGCATAGACCACGTAATCCGTCGTGCCGCCGCCAATATCGATGACGAGCGCGCCCAGTTCCTTTTGTTCCGCGGTCAAGACCGCGAGGGACGACGCGAGGCCATTGAATACAATATCTTCAACCTCCAATTGCAACCCTTTAACGAGACGAATGGAATTTTGCAGGCGGTTGGTCATGCCATGGACAACGTGGACATCCACTTCAAGACGCGAGCCGAGCATGCCCACCGGATTCGTGACGCCGTCCTGGCCATCCACGAAAAAGTGCTGGCGAATGGCATGGATGACGCTGTTTTCAGTCGGCAAATTAATGGCCTTGGCATTCTTGATGACATCCTGGACGTCGTCTTCGGAAATTTCGCGGTCGGCGCTCACCACCGGGTGCATGCCGCGATTGTTAAATCCACGGATATGGCCGCCGGCGACTCCAAGGAAGACACTTCGGATTTCAACATCGGCCATTTGCTCGGCTTCGACGATGGCATTGCGAACGTCTTCTTCAGCCTGGGCGAGGTCGGCAATCTCGCCTTTGCGGACGCCGCGAGACCGGGACTGGCCCAGGCCAATGATGTTCAGCACGCCATCGGCATTCACCTCGCCAACGACAGCGCACACTTTCGATGTGCCAATTTCAAGACCGACTATGATATTCGGGTCATCAAACATTTTTCCTCCATGAATTGAGTGTGTCCAAAGTTTTGGGTGGCAGTGACGGCGCGGCAATTTTTTCTGTCCACCGCACCGGAACATTATTTGCAACGGCCAGGTCGACCGACGCAATCGACTTATTCATGCGCTGGCCCAAATCATAAATTTCGCGCCATCGCGCCAATTGTTCGCTCAAATGGTCCAATCCAAAAGTAATTTCGCCACCCTGGAGGGTCGTGACCACAAATACACGCGGCGACGAGACGTCCACGCGCTGGAGTTCGGCCAATCCCGCCATGGGCGAGCCGGGAAATGCGGCGACCATTTTGAGCGCGGCCAGAATTTCCGGTGACGCGAGCCGGTGCCCGGGTTGCAATTGAAAAATACTGAGGCCGGTCACAACTGGAAGCGAGGCGCTCATTTGCCCGAGCGGAACCGTGCTTTGTTGCGGATCGAGCGGTTGCATCACAAAGCCTTTTGCGTCCAATTGAAAAATCGTGACCGAAATGCCGGTCTGTCCCCCGCTTCGCGGCACGGCCACCTGCGCCACTGCCGTGCGTTCAGTTACCCGAATTCTCAAGGTGTGCGGGAGAATCCGTTCGACAGAAGCTGAATCAATCGCCGATGCCATTTCCAGGTTCCGCTTCACGGCAGCCAGGTCAAGCGCGATCAGGTTTTGGCCAAGCTTAACTCCCGACCACCGACGCAACTCGTCCTCCGGGATGATGCCGCTGGACTGCACATCAAGCCGCTGGACGGCAAAGTCAGGGTTCTCATAAACAAACTTGTCCAGCGCCCATTCGCCGGCCCGCCAGAACAGATAAAGCCCAAACAGGGTCCCAAAACAAACGGCGAATACGCCGGTGGCAAGCCTCATGCGCGTCGCGCGCGCCTGGTCCGACCGGACTTTTACGTCGAGGACGTGGCCGCGGCTCATTCGCCGGTTTTTTTGTTCGCCTTTAAACCACATGATGATTCAGCAAAGCGGACGCAAATAGCAAAAAGGCCGATGCGTATTCGGCTTTTTCCCTTTTCAGATTTTTTTTCTTCCCGCGCAACGCCAAATCCACCATTCGCTGGCAGAGTTGCGCATAGTTCAAGCCCGCGGCGGCGGCCGCCTTGGGCAAGAGGCTCGTTTCGGTCATGCCCGGCAGCGTGTTGACCTCGAGGACGACGGGGCTGCCGTCCGGGCGAACCATGACGTCCACCCGCGCATAATCCCGACCGCCAATCGCCTGAAATGCCCCCAGTGCCGCATCCTGAATACATTTCGTTACGGCCGGCGAAAAATCCGCCGGGCAGAAATACTCCGTCGCCCCGGATGTATATTTATTTTTGTAATCATAATTGCCGGCCCTGGGCCGCACTTCCACAATGGGCAACGGTTGTCCGTCTAAAATCCCAACCGTCGTCTCACGCCCCGCGATTTTTTCCTCGACCAGGACCTCCGAATCGAACTTAAGCGCTTCTGAAATTGCGTTCTTCCAATCCTCAACGCGATCGAGAAATTGCAACCCCACGCTGGACCCCTGGCGCACGGGTTTCACCACCAACGGCAGCGCAAGGTCCTTCGGAAACGGCGTCGTTATCGAGTCAACCACCGCGAATTTGGCCGTGGGCACTCCGGCTTCAATGCATTTCTGCTTCGTCAAAACTTTGTCGAACGCGATTCGGCTGGCTTCGGAATCGCAACCGGTGAAGATCACTCCCAGCTCTTCGAATTGCCGCTGGATTTGGCCATCTTCGCCATAGGTCCCGTGCAGGGCTAAAAAGACTGCGTCGCACTTTTTCGGCAATTCAAATTGTCCGTCTTTGGGATCCAATTCAGTGACTTCATGGCCAAGCGAGCGCAAGGCTTTCGCGACCGCCGCGCCCGAGCGCAGCGAAACCTCGCGCTCAGCGCTCGGCCCGCCCAGCATGACAACAATGTTCAGCTTCTTCATTCCTCGTTCAGTCCTCTCCAATAATTTCGACCTCAGTGTGCAAATCGATTCCGCGTTCAGTTTTGATTTTCGCTTTCAAAACTTCAATCAGCGCCAGCACGTCGCGCGCGGTCGCTTTGCCATCATTGATAATAAAATTCCCGTGCTCGGCGGACACCACGGCGCCGCCGACGCGCGCGCCCTTTAGACCCAGTTCATCCACAAGTTTACCGGCCGGCGCCATGGCCGGATTCTTAAAAATGCAACCGGCACTGGGCGCGGCGGGCTGTGAATCCCAACGCTTTTCACTGAAGGTTTTCATCCGTTTTTCAATGTCTTCGCGCGACGCCCGCGCGCACTTAAATACGGCCGCCAGGGCGACGTGGTTGCGCAGCATGGCGCAACCGCGGTAAGCCACCTGCATTTTCTCCGGCAGCATCTCGCAAAGGTCGCCGTTAAAATTCATCACCCGCACGGATTCAATCGCATCGAATGTCTGTCCGCCCATGGCGCCGGCATTCATGCGCAATGCGCCGCCGACGCTGCCGGGTATGCCCTCCAAAAATTCCACGCCGGTTAGCCCGTTTCGCCGGGCTTCAACCGCCACGTTTTTCAATTTGGCGCCAGCCCCGCAGCGTATTTTATCGCCAGCGATTTCGATCTGACTGAACGGCGCCTGGGCCAGGCAAATAACCACGCCGCGAAAACCCCCGTCGCGGACAAGCAAATTTGAACCGCGCCCAAGAATAAAGAACGGCGTCGCGCGCCGCCCGCATAATCTCAGTACCGCCGCCAAATCGTCTTCACTGGCCGGCTCGACATAGTAATCCGCGGGGCCGCCCACGCGCAAAGTCGTCCGTTTCGCCAGGGGCTCATCACGGCGGATGACCGTTGTCCTCGACACAGCGGACTCAAGATCGCTGGCAAAATCCACATTCCTTTGCATTGGCATTTCCAAAATGGTTCCGGTTGCGGTCATGCGGCGGAAAATTGACGCGGCGCCCCGGGAGACGAGCGGCGCGAACCGGTGTCCGGCGCGGCTGTCTCCGAAATCCCGGCCAAAGCGCAGGCATTCAGGATGCTGCCGGCGATTTTTTCAGCCGCGTCCGGCGCGTGCCATTGCGCCAGGGCGGACTGCATTCTCGAACGGGTCGTTTCATTTTCCGCCAATTCGAC
>DASYZW010000525.1:0-2658 GCA_035945915.1 Verrucomicrobiia bacterium
AAAAAGGGATGTCGGTGACCGGTCCAATCGCACCGGCAGCAAGCGCTCGACGCCGGCAGCCGTGGACGCCAGGTTTGATGTCGCGGGCACGTTGGGGTCATATACCGCCAGGCCATCGAAAGCATCACGAAGCGTCAAAATCGTGGTGGTGAGATCCGTCAGCGGGAGAATTTGCGTGTTCCTGAGCCAGCCGTCTTCGCCGCGAAACCAATCGAACCAGAATTGGTCCGTATCGATTCCGTATTCACTGCAGTAAAAAAGATAAAACCGCGGAGCATTACGGTTGGCCAAACCCTGGAGAGCGGCCAGCAAATGAAGCGTTTCCCAGACTTTTTCGGCACTGCCGGGAGCATTGAGGTCAAGGTTCCGCAAGTGCCGGGCGTTAAAAGTGTAAACAACGGATGGATTTTGACTGGAGAAAGGCCAGACATAGTCCCCGGCGCCGTCGGCCTTCGCGGCGATGGCCCGGCCGAAACCGGCGGCCAGGGGAATCCCCGCGCCCGCGAAAAGACTTGTCTTTAAAAATGAACGGCGAGTTTTCATGCAGCGATGTTCGAGACTACGCTTTCACCCTAAATGTTAAAAACTGGAGATTGTGAGGGAACTCCATTATATCACTCGCAAATGCATCGAATTGTTTTGTCGCTGCTAATTGTCCTGGGTGCTTCCGGAATGAGCGTTCGCGCGGCCTCGCCGACCTTCAACGCCGAAAACGACCGCTTCTTCATGGACAACGGTTTTGTTCATTTGGAATTTAATGAAAGGCATGCTCTGATTGATGTTGCGAAAGCGGATTTTTCCGGTCAAGGCCATTACGGCGGCAATTTGCTGGCGACGAATCCCGTGACCGGCGCGGGCATCGTCCTCGAAACCGTTGATTCGAATGGCAGAGTCCGTCGGGCCTCGGACGGGAATTCACGCATAACTTATAAAATCGTGAGACAGGACGCTGACGGGCTAACTGTGCGAATCGAGGGAATTCGTGACCGGAAATCGCGACCGGACGCGACGGCAACCTGGACGCTGACGTTGCCGGCCAACAGCCGAAAGTTTCTGCTCACGGCGCAAACCACCCTTCTGCATGGCCGTCCGGTCAAGGCCGTTGAGATGAGCGTGTATGCCAACCAATGGTTTATGAACGGGTTCTTTCGGAAGGGGGTTGTGCAATACGTCAATTGCGGTGACCGGACATTTTTCACGACGAATCCGCTCGAAACGTTTTATACAATGGACAATGAACGGGGTTCCATTGCGGTCGTGCCGAAGACGTTCGGTAATGCCTGGGCAATGCGTTCCTGCGGCGGCAATGGCGGGGCGGGGGTGCAGGCGATTCTGATCGGCAACTGTCCCGTGCCGGAGCAATGGGGCGCGCCGGACTGGCAATCGGTCCCGACGGTCACGCCCGATTCCGGTAAAAAAATTGAGACGACCCTCGAAATTGCTCTCAATAATTATTCATTTCCTGATTATGCGGTTGCGGCGGGCACACCGATGCCGCTCCGA
This sequence comes from Verrucomicrobiia bacterium, assembly GCA_035945915.1. GTDB lineage: Bacteria > Verrucomicrobiota > Verrucomicrobiia > Limisphaerales > UBA11358 > UBA11358. The sequence goes on from DASYZW010000525.1 coordinate 1,504, forward strand.
GATTTGAGGACTTTTTACACGGCGATTTACGGGAGCGCCGCGGGCGTGCTGGGAAGTTTTACTCACGACGGCAGCGCGTATCCGACGCTCGGCACACCCAAATATCCTTATGGAAATTTGTTTACATTCTTCGATCCGGACTCCTGGTCCACGGTGAACGCGCTGAGTTTTTCAGGCGATCCGTACCTGCAGGACCAGGCGCGCCGGATTGTGGAGCTGGCCGGCAATCACCTCAATCACGGTCAGATCCCGCATCATTTCATTGAAGGCGCGCCCACATACATCGCCATTTCAAAGGCAACCCAAACCGGTCCGAATATGTTCTGGGTCCTTGCGGCCATTGATTACGCGGACGCGACCGGCGATGAATCCTGGCTGCGCGGACATTATTCGCAGTTAAACGCAGCCACCGATTGGGTGCTGGATTGTTACGATCCAAACCGAAAACTCGTCAAGGCAGGCGGACCGTTGTTTATTGATGTCTTCATTCGACGGGGTTACACGCTTGACAGCAACGCAATGCTGTTGCACCTGCTGCCCGAAATGTCCGCCGTGGCCGCTTTTTGCGGCCATGACGGTGATGCCGCCCGATATGGACAGCTTGCCGTGGCGATTAAGGAAGGATTAAACGCGGGCTTATGGGACGGCAGCGACCATTATATCACGCAACGAAATGAGGATTGGTCCGAGCGCGATATGGTGGACTATGACGGCAATTACGCCGCGGTGGCATTCGGCGCGGCGGAAACCGGGCAGGCGGCGGCGATTCTGCGGCGTTTGGACGGCGGGCCGCACACGCACCCGGGAAATCGAGGCACGTGGGTTTCGGAAAAATATTACGGACCGCAGGATTGTTTCGGCGGAAACACCGGGGATTCCGCAACGGCGATGGCGCGCATTTGGTGGCTTGATCTCGCCGCCCGGCGCGCGACCGGCGATGTGACGAATTTTTACAAATACTTTCGGCCCATCCAGGACGATCTGCTCCGGCACACATGGCTGACAGAGCGATATAACGCGGAGGGAAAGCTGATTCGGGCGCCGTACTATCATGAATATCCTGAAATCACCGCGATGATCCTGCGCGAGATGGTTTATGGAATTGATATCAAAATGGATCGCATCCAGATCAACCCGTTTGGCATCCGGTCATTT
>DASYZW010000526.1:0-1608 GCA_035945915.1 Verrucomicrobiia bacterium
ATTGCGCCTTCGAGACCACAGGGACCGTGACTACGGCGACGATTGAGGCGAGGAGGCAAATGTCTCTGATTTTTTTCATAAAATTGAACTTCATTTTTGATTTAGAGCAAGAGCACTACACTATCAGATTGCGGCCAATAGCCAATCCACTGTTTTGGCGATTCCCGATGAATCCGCATTGGGGTCCCCGATCAAAATGGCCTCCTTCGCGACGGAAGGAGCTAAAAAAACGGCAGTGTTTTTTGGGGCAGGCGCAGTCTTCATGGTCGTTACTTGCGGACTGTTCATCGTGTGAATGCAATGACTTTTATCACAACAGCGGAATTTTTGTCCATTACCCGAAAGAGTAAAAATGCAGAGGTTGCGCGTCGCGGCGCAATGCCGCATACTGTGCTAGACACCTGAAAAAATGCGCGCCCCGCCCTTAGCCGTAACCCTGCCGCCGGCATGGATTCACATTGGCAAGCGGAGCGGCCACCGCTTGCGTCCTTTGCCTCTCATTCGTCCCTTTCTGGCAATCGCATTTTACTTCGCCTGCGCAATTCGCGCAATTCCAGCACCTTTACCTTTACCGGGAGACGTCTTAACGAACGCCGAACAGATTCGTGAATTGGGCCCCGCACAAACCGCCACGGCCATTCCGGTCTCCCTGACCGGAGTCATGATTGACGCCGCCGACCCTGCCCCGCTGGCCATTATGCTGGCCGACCCGACGGCTGGAATTTATGTGCGGGCCATGCGGGACACGAATATGTTCGCGCTGTGCCATCGGGGCGACCTTCTGACAATTCACGGCGTGACCGATCCGGGACAGTTCGCGCCCATCGTCATCGCCGATTCCGTCAAAAAAGTCGGCACCGCAAAGATCCCCGCGCCTCAACCCGCCACGTATCAACAATTGATTACAGGCGCGCTGGACGGTCAATGGGTGGAAATCAACGGCGTGATCCGGCAATGCATCCAGCCCGACCCCACAACCGGTGTCCAACGGATCATTGTCGCCTCGGATGGCGGGCTCGTCTCCGTGCGCTTTTATCCGAAACCCGGCGAAAGGATCGAAGCCGATGCGGAGGTCCGCGTCCGCGCCGTCTGCCTCTACCAGTTCAACGAGCGGCGACAGGCGCTGACTCCGGTCCTGCAAATTCCCAAAGGCAACTCGGTTCTAATCACGAAACCGGCGCCCGCCAGTCCATACGACGTGCCGGTGCGTTCAGCGTCCAGTTTGCTGATGTTCTCTACGAACAATCTATACGGCTACGCCCATCGTGTTCATCTTCGCGGGGTTGTCACGTGCTGCCAGCCCGGCGAATTCGTCTGGATTCGCGATCAATCCATGGGACTGTGCATACAGACTGCTCAACAACAACCGCTGGTCCCGGGTGAAGAAATTGATATCCTCGGCTTTCCCACTGCGGGATCGTATCCACCCATGCTCGGCGATTCGATTTTCCGGATTGTTGGGTCCACCAACCCCATTCCTCCCTTGAAACTTGCCGGGTTTAACGACGCCTTTAACCATGAAAACGACCTGGTTGCCGTGGACGGGACACTCACTCAAATCCAGCCCGTCCTTAATGGGCTCACGCTGACACTCGACAAAGACGGGCA
>DASYZW010000527.1:0-2823 GCA_035945915.1 Verrucomicrobiia bacterium
CGCAAGGCGGCCAGCGTCCCAACCTGGCCGCGCCCCCACATCGCCCGCAACTCCACCCAGCTCGTCGCGTAATCCACCGCGTCCACCATCCAGACAAACTCTCCGGCAACGCTGCCGCCGCACAAAGCGACCGTGTCCACCCCCAGCCAACCCGCTTTGCCCTCCTCCCACACACACCCACGAATGGGAATCTGCTGCCGCAGCAACGTCCCGGGCCGTGTCAGCGAACGGCGCCCCCGCTCAAGATGGTGTATATGTTCTCATAGCGCCTAACGATGCCGGGCGCAAAAAGCTGAGCCCATCTGTGTCGATCTGTGGCTTCAAAATGCAACTCCTCGTTTTCTCCGCTTTCTCCTGTTCAAGCGCCGTCTAAATCCATCCATTATAGTCCCGCGCCTCCAGGAGGGCTCGCCCCTCCGTAGGCACACATTACGAAGCGTCGGAGGGCCCGACCTCCGTAGTCCCCACAGCGGGGCGTAGGAGGGTTCCAAAAAGTGTCAAATCATCCTGTTGAGCGTCCCTCAATTTTATGATCATATGGTACGTAGTAGTGGCAGCGCCACCTGCCGTGCGTCCCGGACGGCTTGCACCTTGGCTATTTGAAATGCAGTTCTCCATCTTCTCTGTGTTCTCATGTTATGCCGCCTGATTTTGTTAATTCTGTCTAAATGAATTCGTTCCCCCCGCATCTGTGTCCATCTGTGGCTCTGGGAAGTCCCGAATTCACCAATCGCTTGACAGAATTCAGAATCAAAAATTTAGAAGAAATTTTGCGCGCCTCGTTTTTCGAACTGTCGCATGCAAAATGCATGATTCGTTAGAAAACGGCAAAACCAACGCCTTGTAAAATATTGAAACACAGCCACCTATACAGAAACCGTTCCGCCGGATTTTTTCCCGGTCGCTCCGAAAATTTCCCGATTGGTGATGCTACAGTTCTCGACGACTTTTTCTTTCCAAACTGAACTTTTAATCTTATACAAGAACGAAATTAATGCCAAGCGTGACATGAATGCCATGAGCGACCAAAGGAGCCCCGAAAGCGTTCGGGGTTCGTGTCACCTCCACCGCACCAAAACGCAAGCCGCGTTGTCAGCGAGTTATGAGGACTCGATGCGTCGGCTGCTAAGGGGTTTAATTTGGGCGGCGGAGCACCACCGCCCTGCCTTATTTTGGCTTAAAAATGCAATTCTCCGTCTACTCTGTTTTCTGTTCAACGCCTGATTCTGTGAATTCTGTCTAAATGAATTCGTTTCCCCCGCACCTGTGTTCATCTGTGGCTCCGAAAGGCAATCCTCCGTCTTCTCGGTTTTTCTCCTGTTCAAGTGCGCCGGGTCAGTCAGTTTCGAGCAATTTTCATTGCGATGCAGCCATGATACGAGATAAAACACTGTGATGAAGAGGACTCTTCCTGTCGTTTTGGGGATTGCCGGACTGATCGCTTTCCGACTCGACCTTTTTGCCTGGGACGGCGCCGGGCACATGGCAATCGCCGCGGAGGCGTACCGGCAGTTGCCGCCGGAAATCAAAGCGCGGGCCGTCGAGGTTTTGAAATCGCATCCGGATTACCAGGAATGGCTCAAAGCCTATCATCCAAATCCCACGGTTGACCTGGGCGCGTATCTTTTCATCCGCAGCAGCACGTGGCCGGATGAAATCCGCCGGAGCGGCAGTCCCTACGACCACCCGGAATGGCACTTTATCGATTACCCGCTCAGGCCTCCGTCCTTCGCTTTCGAACCCGACCCCGAGCCGACGAATAACGTTTTGTTCGGCGTGGCGGAATGCGAAAAAACCTTGGGCGATACCAAGGCCGATCCCGTCCTGCGCGCGGTGTACCTGTCATATTTGATTCATTTAGTCGGCGATATGCATCAGCCCTTGCATTGCGAATCGTTTTTCGACAGCGAATTCCCGAACGGTGACCGCGGAGGAAATGATTTTTACGTGAAGCCGGAGCAGCGGGGCGTCCGGTTGCACGGGATTTGGGATGGATTATTGGGAACAGTCGAAAACCCGGTGATTCAATGGCGCTACGCGGTAAAGGTCCAGGTGGATTATCCGAGGGCGTCGTTGCCGGAATTGAATTCGGACACCACACCCAAATCCTGGAGCCTGGAAAGCCGCAAGCTGGCGATCAAATACGGATATTTGAACGGCCGTCTGCGCGGCGCCACGAATTTTGAATCCGCGCTTCCGCTGCCCGAGGACTATCTTAAAAACGCCGGGGCAATCGCGGAACGCCGCGGCGCCCTTGCCGGCTATCGTTTGGCGGATGAAATCCAGGAATATTTGAAACTGGGTTACGAGGCGCCGCTGCTGCCGGAAAATACAAACACGGCTGTCGCCGCGCTTCCGAAAGAAATCGGCACGGCCCAGGCGGCCAATTTTTATGACGAAGACATGGTGGTGACCGGGAAAGTCGTGGATGTGAGCATGCACTCGACCATCGCCATTTTGGATTTGGACCAGTCCTACCCGGATGCCCCAATGACGGCGGTGGTTTTTGACGATAACTTCGGGCGATTCGATGATCTTCATAAATACAGCGGACATCATGTGGAGATCAGCGGCACCATTACCGAATATCACGATAGGCCGGAGGTTGTGCTGGAATCCCCGCGGCAGATAAAAATCACGGACCCGGACCAGTGAACTGCACCGTGGTACGGAGGAGCTGTCGGACTCTCCGGTAAGCTTCTTTTTGAGCCGGTCAATGAGCCGTTCGTAGACACCTATTTTGTGCGTATCGTTGGTTTCGAGCTTCGGTATATAGTTCGGATCGACCTTGTGGGCCGTTTTTGGAAACCGCCTTTGGACCCA
>DASYZW010000528.1:0-1726 GCA_035945915.1 Verrucomicrobiia bacterium
TCCCTGGGCCAGACTTTCGACCTCACCAACGGTTTCCATCTTTACTCACTCAGTTGGAATAAGGATGGCACTTACAACTTTGGCATTGATGGCCAGGGCGTCTGGAATGGAACGCCGGCGCCGTTGTTCGGCAGGGATTCCTATATCATCTTTAGCGCCGAAGTGAACAATCCGCCGCCCGCATGGGATGGCTCTGTTCCGCCCGGCGGCTATCCGCCGCTGGCCAGCAGCCCGCTGCAATTGAAAATTGATTATTGTCATTACTATGCGCCAACGAATGTTCTCTTTTGGACCGGCGCAGCCTCCGCCGCGTGGACAAATTCTGCCAATTGGATATCCAATATGATGCCCGGGGCCGCCAGCGACCTGACCTTTTCATACTTGAGCAGTAATTTGACCGGCATGATAGCAGCGAACGGACCGGTTGACGGCCTGATTTTTCTTGAAACGACCAACAGCCCGGTAATTCAGGGCACAAACACCATAACACTCGGTTCGGGAGGCATTGATATGGTGTCGGCGTCCCAGAACGTCACGATCAACGCGCCGATTCTTTTAGCCTCCAACCAAACGTGGACGGTTGGCATTCAAAATCCGGGCAACCAGTTGACGGTCAACTCGAGCCTTTCCGGTTCGGCCACGCTTACCAAAGCCGGCTATGGAACTTTGATACTCACTGGGACAAACACGTTTTCCGGAGTCCTAGACATCGATACCGGCCGTGCCAGCACAAACGATGGCGCCGTGTGCATCGCTAACTCGGCGTCGGTAGCGGATGTCGCTTCGCCCATCGCCATCAGTGACACTGGCTCAAGCGCGAGCGCGCTCCAATTGAGTAATGCAACCGCGACCATCACGGTTTCGCAAAACATCAGTGTAGCCGGTCGCAGCACAAATGCGCCCGCAATCGAAAATGTGCTCGGCGAAAATTCGCTGGGCGGCACCCTGACCCTGGCATCAGGCGGACCCGTGTACGAATTGCAATCGGATACCGGGATGCTTTCATTGAATGGAATGATTACCGCCGCAAATTCCCTAAGCGGTTCTTGTACCATTACATTTCAGGGAGCGGGGAATTTCTCCGTTGCCGGGCCAATTCAGAATGGCAGCTTCGCGACCGTTGGGCTGGCCAAGACTGGTTCCGGCACGCTCACGCTATCGGGCACAAACCCATTTTCAGGCGCCACGACAATTTCCGGCGGTACCTTAACCGGCAACGCATCGGTCGGGGGCTCAGTTACCGTTGCATCTCGCGGAGCAATTGCCCCGGGCGAATCAAACATCATCGGAACGTTCGCCGCCGGCGGCAATCTTACGCTCGCAAATGGCAGCACGACTTTCATGCGCCTGGACAAAGCAACCGAATCAAACGATCGATTGCAGGCCGCCGGCACAATCACTTATAACGGCGTGCTCATCCTGACAAACCTTGCCGGGACCCTCGTTTCTGGCGATAGCTTCAAATTGTTCAATGCCAGCAGCTATGCAGGCGGTTTTTCGTCGTTAATTTTGCCAACACTCACGGGTTTGGGATGGAACACCAACGGTCTAACGAATGGCGTACTAACCGTTGCGCCTACCGCGCCTCAAATCACCAATGACCTGCCAGCTCAGGTCACACTTGCAACTGGCCAGACATACACCTATTCCATCGGCGTAAATGCGACTGCGCCATTTGGCTATCAGTGGTACAACAGCGCGACGGCCTTGCCAGCGCAAACCAACT
>DASYZW010000529.1:0-14381 GCA_035945915.1 Verrucomicrobiia bacterium
GTTTTCCGTTTGCGGTCTTGAATTTTTCCCGCCCCACCAGCCCGCGCGCTTTGCGCTTGAGCTCGTTCCGGTGCGCGCGCAGAGATTCATTAATCAGTTTTTCACGTTCCAACGCGTTCGGGCCGCCCTCGGTCTTTGAAATTTTCGCCGGCAAAAACGACGCAATCGGAAACTGCTCAACGAGAAAGCGCAGGCATTCTGCGTCTTCCCGATTGAGCTCATATTGAAACCTCCGGGAGGTTTGTTTCACCAGTTTCATTCCGCAGGTTCCATGGTGGCTTGCAATTTATAGCCTTGCAATTGCTGGACATAAAACTCCGCCTTCTCAGCTCCTTCCCGGACCAGGACGCTTTTCCCTTTTTCGTGGACTTCCATCATGTGCTTCTCGGCCTTTTGACGTTCCCATCCAAAAATCTTCATAAATACGTGGGTAACATAGACCATGAAGTTTACCGGGTCATTCCAACAAACCACGTAATACGTGGGCGCAAATCGATCGTCGGAGCGCGTGTCACTTTTGACCGTCCGCCGCGGAATCACGGATGGTTCACTCAAAGATGCCATGACGTATTTTAAAATGGCGGCCGAAATCACGCAACCTGCAAAACACAATTCCGGGGGTTGGACCGCCATTGTCCAACCCTCCCTGAGAAACTTTCCACGGATCGATGGCCGCTCTTGCATGGGCGGGCCGCCAGTATAAAATATAAAACGCAGTGATGCCGGCCAATATTATCCAGTTGCGCCAGTTGCTCTCGGAAAAATTTCCGGGAGCGCACACGCCTTTGGAGCAGCGGCGCGCCGCCGAGACCCTTTATTGGCCCACCGGGCTGCCTCAGATCGACAAATTCTTGCGAGGCGGCCTGCCCACAGGCGCCCTGGCGGAATTGAGCGGCACAAAGCAAAGTTCCGGAAGCGCAACCCTCCTCCGCGAAATTCTCGCTCATGCCGCCCGCCGGAACGAAATCGTCGCGCTCGTTGACGGCAACGATTCCCTGGACGTGGCGCGGGTTGAAGAACATGTTTTGTCCCGGCTGCTATGGGTCCGATGTCGTTCGGCAGACGAGGCTTTAAAGGCCGCCGATTTAATTTTGCGCGACAACAACCTGCCTTTGGTCCTCATTGATCTGAAATGGATCCCGGAAAAACAACTCCGGAAAATTCCGGCAACGGTGTGGTATCGTTTTCAGCGGCTGGTTGAAGAAACGGCCGCGGTCTGCATGGTATCCACGCCCTGGCCGATGGTCAGCCCGGCCCAAACGCGAATTACCTTACATTCAGCATTATCACTGGGGGCGCTGGAAAAAAGCGCTGGTGAGTTATTGGACGAATTAAAATTGGAAGTGTCCGACCGCAGACAGCCCGCCGAAACGGCCAATTTTTTACAAAGCAGCGCCTGAGCCTTTTTCAAAGTTTTTAAGCCATGTTCGCCGCCGTCTTGATCCCCAATTTTTCGTTACAGGCCGTCCTGCGCGCCGATCCGGATTTGCGCGAACGACCGGTTGCGCTGGTGGACCCTGAAATGACTGGAACGCCGATTATTCAAGCCACCTTGACGGCGGCAAAGGCCGGTGTCGTTGCCGGCCTGACGCCGGCGCAGGCCATGGCGCGTTGCCGGGATTTGATCATCAAAACCCGCTCGCGCCCGCGCGAACAATCCGCCACGGAGATCCTGCTTCAAACCGCTTACGCTTTTTCTCCCAATATCGAATCAACCGCTTTGGGCGTTTGCACCATAGAATTGAAGCAGCTTGGATTGCGGAACGCCTCCGACATGCAAAACTACGGCGCTAAAATCATCCAAACGCTCGCGCCATTTTATTTGGAAGCCAGTGCCGGCATCGCGCCCGCCCCGGCCCTCGCCCTGCTCGCCGCGCAACCCGGGCGCTCATCTGAAGAATGCTCCTTCCGCGCGGGAGACGGCGACCTCTTTGCAGCCGAGGTACGAACCCCATCCGTTCAGGGCAGACAATCCGTCCTGGTCGTTCGCTCCGCGAACCAATTTGCCGGGCATTTGCCCGTGGCCGCTCTCGAACCCGCTCCTGAAATTGCCGCCATTCTTTTGCGATGGGGAATACGCACCGCCGGCCAGCTTCTGGAACTTGGCAAAAGCGCCGTTTCCGAACGTCTTGGCCCCGGCGCGCTGGAACTGTTCGAACGGATTTCTGAAGATTCAGCGCGGCCGCTCAAACTTGTGTCGCCGCCGGAACTATTTTCAGAACAAATCGAGTTTGAAAATGAAGTGGAAACCGCCGCCCCATTGATCTTCGTCCTGCGCCGGTTCGTCGAGCAGCTATCGCAACGGTTAAAAGCGATTTATCTTGTAACGGGAGAATTTCAATTGCGCCTGGGCCTGGCCGCTGGCGGCCAATACGAACATCGCTTTGGCGTTCCCTCCCCCACCGCCAATGTCGAGACACTTTTTCGCATGCTCCAAACGCACCTGGAAAACGTGCGCACGGATTCGCCCATCGTTTCATTGGAACTTACGGCGCGCCCGGCCCGGCAGGAAACACACCAGCTTGGCCTCTTCGAAAATACGCTGCGCAATCCAAACCAGTTCGCCGAAACACTCGCGCGACTCACAGCGCTGGCCGGGCCGGATAATGTCGGCACACCCGTTGTGGAAGCCACCCATCGGCCGGACGTGTTTCGGATGCGGCGTCCGGATTTTGACGCCGTCCAGCATTCACCGGCAAGAACACAGCATGCCGGATTGCAATTGCGCCGTTTTCGGCCGCCGTTGCCGGCCCATTGCGAATTTCGGGAAAACAGTCCCGCACTGGTTCGCAGTGAGCGGATGGGCGGCCCGGTTGCCGATGCGCGCGGGCCTTTTGTGAGTTCCGGCAATTGGTGGGATAACCAGCGCTGGGCCCGCGAGGAATGGGACATTGAAATAGCCGGAGGAATTCTCATTCGGGTTTTTCGCTCGGAGGAAGGCTGCTTCATTGAAGGGGTGTATGACTGATTACATTGAACTTCATTGCCGCAGCGGATTCAGTTTCCTCCGCGGCGCATCGACCCCCGAACAGCTTGCCGAGCAAGCCGCGCAATTGCAGATGCCCGCCATCGCGTTGTGCGACCGCGACGGCGTCTATGGCGCTCCGCGCTTTTTTGGCCGCGCCCGCGAACTGGGAGTTCGCCCCATCGTCGGCGCGGAAATCACCATGGAAGACGGCGTTATTTTGCCCGTGCTGGCCAGGTCGCGCGCCGGTTATTCCAACCTCTGCCGGTTGCTGACCGGCGCGCATCTTCGAAATGCCAAAGGAACCTGCGCCGCGCGCTGGAATGAACTGCCGGAATTTGCGGATGGATTGGTCGCTCTCGCAAATTCCGAAACCGCAATCACAAAGGCTTCCGCTATTTTTGCCCGCGAAAATCTGTTTGTCGAAATCCAGCGTCACCGCGTCCGCGGAGAGGAAAAAGCCGTCCGCCGGCTCGTTGAACTGGGCGAGCGATATCGGCTTTCGTTGCTCGCGACAAACGGGGTTTTGTATTCGACTGAAAATCAGCGCCCCATCCTGGACGTGTTCACGTGCATTCGCCATCACACGCATTTGGACGCCGCGGGAACATTACTCGAGCAAAATGGCGAGCGTTATATGAAAAGCGACGCTCAAATGCGCCAATTGTTCCGTGATTTGCCCCAGGCCATCGAAAACACCCATCGCCTCGCAGACAGTCTCGATTTTACCCTGGAGGATTTGGGATACGAATTCCCGGCGTTTTCAGTTCCGCCGGAGCACACCATGGATTCATGGCTGTGCCGGCAGGCCTTTGCCGGAGCGCGTGAACGATATGGAGACGTTCCCGAAAAAGTCCGGGGGCAGCTTGAAAGGGAACTCGCGCTCATCGCGAAACTCAAGGTCGCCGGATATTTCCTCATTGTATGGGACATCGTGCAATTCTGCCGTGAACAGAACATCATGGCACAGGGACGCGGCAGCGCGGCCAACAGCACCGTGTGTTTTTGCCTGGGCATTACGGCGGTGGACCCGCTGAAATTTCACACCCTCTTTGAACGTTTCCTGACTGAAGGCCGCAAACATTCGTGGCCCGACATCGACATTGACCTGCCCAGTGGCGACCGGCGCGAACGAGTGATTCAGGAAATTTATCGCCGGTACGGGGAACGCGGCGCGGCCATGACCGCCAATGTCATCACCTATCGCGGACGCAGCGCGGCTCGCGAAACGGGCAAGGCCCTTAATCTTTCGCCGGACATTTTAAACCGGTTTTCCAGTCTTTACGCCAATGGGGATTTTCCCCACACGCTCGATTTGGATGCGCAAATGGAAAAATCCGGCCTGCATAAAACGCATCCGCGCGCAGCCGCATTCGTAACATTATGCCGGTCCATGCAGGGCCTGCCCAGGCACCTGGGCCAGCATTCGGGCGGGATGATTATTTCACGCGGCAACCTGGACAAAATTGTCCCGCTTGAAAACGCTTCCATGCCCAACCGTGTCGTTGCCCAATGGGACAAGGACGATTGCGAAGACCTGGGCATTATCAAAGTGGACTTCCTGGGCCTGGGAATGATGTCGGTTTTACAGGACACGGTTGAATTGACGCGCCAACTGCAACGCCCGGTGAACCTGGCCAATCTGCCGAAAGATGATGCCAGAACGTTCGAGATGATGCAAAGCGCCGACACCATTGGTGTTTTTCAAATCGAAAGCCGCGCGCAGATGGCTACGCTGCCGCGCCTCAAACCAAAAACTTTTTACGACGTCTGCATCCAGGTGGCCATTATTCGGCCCGGGCCCATCCAGGGTCATCTGATGCATCCCTATTTGGCGCGGCGCGCCGGCAGGGAACGAATCGAATATTTTCATGACGACCTGAAACCAGTCCTGGAGCGCACCCTGGGTGTGCCTTTGTTTCAGGAACAAATGTTGCAAATGGCGATGATCATGGCCGACTTCACCGGCGCCGAAGCGGAGGAATTGCGGCGGGCACTGAGCTTTCATCGTTCACAGGACCGGATGGAACGGATCATCAAAAAACTCCGCTTCGCAATGGCGAACAAGGGCCATTCCCTTAAAACCATCGACGAAGTCTGCCAAACGGTCAGTTCGTTCGCCCTTTACGGTTTTCCGGAATCCCATGCCATCAGTTTCGGCCACCTCGCGTACGCGTCGGCGTATTTAAAGGCGCATCGCGCGCCGGAATTTTTTGCCAGCCTGTTGAATAACCAGCCCATGGGGTTTTATTCACCGGCAACCCTCGTCAAAGACGGACAGCGACACGGGGTAAAATTTCGCCCAGTCTGCGCGGCCCAATCTGAATGGGCCTGCGCGATCGAGCCGGATTTTTCCATTCGCCTTGGCTTTTGCATCGTAAAAACGTTGAGCAATAACGGCGCGAAAAAGCTTTTGGAAGAACGGCAAAATGCTCCCTTCGCTTCGCTGGAAGATTTCAAACGGCGCGTGCGCCTCAATAAGGACGAACTCCGGACGCTGGCAGAACTCGGGGCGTTGAATTGTTTTGCCAGCCACCGGCGCGATGCGCTTTGGGAAGTGGAACGCCCTGTTCGAACGGGCGATTTGTTTGAATCCGGCGATGCTTGCGGCGAGCCGCCTTCGCCCCTCGAACCGATGAACTATGCCGAACGCATCCAATCGGATTTTGCCGGAATGAATCTGACGACCGGCAGGCATCCCATGGCCCTGTTGCGCCCGCGACTGCCGGACGTATGGCGAGCTGCAGATTTGGCGAAGGCCACGCACGGCAGCCGCGTTCGCATCGCCGGCAACGTCATTTGCCGCCAGCGTCCGGGCACCGCCAAAGGTTTCGTCTTTATCAGCCTCGAAGACGAAACCGGTGTCAGCAATGCCATCGTCACCCCGCCCCTGTTTGAAGCCAACCGCTTGTTAATCACCGAAGAATCATTTTTAGTGATCGAAGGCCGCCTGCAGCACGTAGACAACGTCATCCATGTCAAAGCCGAAAAAATCGAACGGCTGGAACATGGGGAGTTTGCCGGGCCGCAATCTTACGACTTTCGTTAAGCAAAAACTTTTCGCAAGTGCGCCTCCAAACGCACAGTTGGCACAATTCCAAAGGCAGCCACTAAAACTATTGCCAGAACGATGAGAGTTTGCGCCCCGTTACGCGCCGCAACCATCCGTGCGGGAGCGGTTTTGTTGTCCGCTTCCGCACCGGCGCAAAATACATGGGAAAATTAGATGTTTAGCGCGTGCGCCGGATTACGGCCGCAACTTTTCTCAGGTCCGCCACAAACTTTTCCATTTCCTGACGGCGCGTATCATCATCCGGCGCGCGCAAAATAGATGATGGATGGACGGTCGCCATTACATTTGACGCAAGTTCGGACTGAATCAATTCACCGCGATGTTTACTAACCAGAAACGTTTTCCCCAGCAAGGCCTGCGCAGCCGTCGCCCCCAGGCAAACCAGCACTTGGGGTTTTAAAACTTCCAATTCTGCATTGAGCCACGGCCGGCACGCTGCAATTTCCCGCGCACCCGGCTTCTTATGGATGCGCCTTTTTCCTTTGGGTTCCCACTTGAAGTGCTTTACGGCATTGGTCACATAAACTTCGTCCCGCTGAATGCCCGCTTCAACCAGCGCCTTGTCCAACAGCTTTCCCGCCGGTCCCACAAACGGTTTGCCGGCCAGGTCTTCGTCGTTTCCCGGTTGCTCGCCGACAAAAACGACTGTTGCCTCTCGCGCACCTTCGCCGAAAACAGTTTGCGTTCCCGTCTTCCACAACGGACAAGCGCGGCATTTTTTGGCGGCGCGCTGCAACGAGTCAATCGTCGGCCGGGCCGGAATCAAAGGCGCAGCCATCAAGCTCACTCCTGTCCTTCGCCCGGCCGGTTCATCCGCCACGTGCACTTTCATGCATCACTTTACCACATCTCCGCAAGTTGGCCGCTATTTGACTGGGTTCGGTAATTTGTTGCCACATTTGGCAAAAAATTTGAGCAAAGGCGCGACGTTGCGCTCCCTGCAAGAAAAGGTTGAAAAAGGACGAAAACGATCTTGCCCAGTGTCGATCCGGAAAATAGATGCATTTTTTACGGAACCTTTCGCAGTCGCATCCGTAGTAATGCTTGGAATGAATAAAGAATTTGCCTCATGAAAACGATAATTTCGCACATAACGCCAGGTAGTCCGCTAAGAGCCAGATTGTCTTGTATCTTTACATGTCTGACGCTCGCTCTGGTTTCCATACCGGCTCTCAGCCAGACAGCTTATCCGTCGCCGTATTCGTTTACAACCTTGTCCGGAAAATGCAGCGCGGAGATTTCCGGCAACGAGGGCTCGTGCCATTTCCATCCTAAAAGTGTCGCAGTAAACGCCACGGGTGATGTCTATTTCAGCGACATAGACAAGCACGTGGTCTGCCGAATTCTGCCTTCCGGGCAAGTGGCCGCCGTCGCCGGGAAATTAGGAGTTCCCGGCAGCGCGGACGGCCTTGCTGGTCAGGCCCGATTCTGCCGACCGTCCGGTATCGCGATCGACACTGCCGGCAATGTTTTTGTGGCCGACACTTGCAATAATACGATCCGCCGCATCACCCTGGACGGAATGGTCACGACCGTTGCCGGCCTTGCCGGCGCCGTCGGCTCTACCGACGGCAAAGGTATTTATGCGCGTTTCAATTGTCCGATTTCGGTCGCTGTGGACCGCCTCGACAATGTGTTTGTCGCTGACTTGTACAATAACACCATCCGCAAAGTGACGTCGAATGGTGACGTCACCACCCTCGCCGGACAACCGGATTCCCCGGGCTCGGTTGACGGATGGGGAAGCGCCGCCCTGTTCAATTTTCCCATCGGCGTGGCGGTGGATGGATTTGACAACGTCTATGTCGCTGACTTGATGAATAACGCTATTCGCAGAATCACCATCACTGGACGGGTCACTACCTTGGCCGGATTCATGTCTTATATCGGTGGCAATGCTGACGGCGTGGGCGGCGCCGCGCGGTTTCGACATCCCTCGGGAATTGTGCTCGACAGTGCCGGCAACATCTATGTGGCGGATTCCGGAAATCAGACCATTCGGCGAATTACGCCAAATGGAGCGGTCACCACAGTCGCAGGACTCGCCGGCAATCCGGGCTTCATCGATGGAATCGGAAGTGACGCTCGTTTTTGGCACCCCGCATCGTTGGCCCTCGATCGCCTTGGCACCCTTTATGTGACGGACGTAAATAACGCTGCAATTCGGAAGGGGGTCGCGGCAGGGTCCAAAAATGCGACGCTCTCTCTAACCGCTAAGCCCAAAACCTTCTTCCACGACTGATTATGCCAACAGAGATTCAAACTACAGTAAAGTCCCGTCGGCGCGCGGCCGGCCTGACATCCTTGGGATTGCCACGCGATTATCGTGACGACCCTTCCCTCCTTTTGACATTGCCGACGGAGCCAAAACGTGGCTTTTCACTCCGTAATCCAAAAAACTGGATCGAAAAGGAGTGCCGCTATTGCGGCGCGTCCATGATTTCATTCAAAAGTAATCGCACGTTTTGTTCCGCTCGTTGCAGGCGCAGCTTTGAGTTTCGGGAAAAAAATCCATTGTCTGACCCGTAGGCAAGTGACGTGAATTCGGAACTCATCTGATACAACAATTTGCGGCTTGGTCAACCACCAATCCGAATTGTCCAGTCTGTCATATTCATTTCGCTTTTCGCATTGCGCCGGGGACATGCGTTTTTCAGACTTGTTGCCCATGAAAGCATTATTCCGCTCGACCGTGTTCATTGGCCTGTTCGTTTTGAGCGCCGCGCTTTGTGGCGCGCAGGATGCGCCGCGAGAGCGGCTGCTGTTTGATTTTGGATGGAAATTTCACTTAGGCGATGATTGGCCGGAGGCGGTGAACCTCGCGAAAGCCGGTTCGAGCAAAGGGCCAGGCGGGCGAAAATTCGACGACAGCCAATGGCAAACGATAAACCTGCCGCACGATTGGGTGGCGCAACTGCCGTTCGACGAAAAAGCCAATTATAATCACGGGTATAAACCCGTCGGTCCGGGATATCCGCAAAATAGCGTGGCGTGGTATCGACGCTCATTTGATTTGCCACAGGAAGACATGGGCAAACGGATTTGGATTGAGTTTGACGGCGTATTTCGTGACGCGGAAGTTTTCGTCAACGGCTGGTTGGTCGGGCGCCACGAGGGCGGATATAACAGTTTCCGTTACGATATCACCGACGTGGCAAACTGCGGCGGCAAAAACGACATCGCGGTACGGGTAGACGCGTCCCAATTTGAAGGCTGGTTTTATGAAGGCGCGGGAATTTACCGGCACGTATGGCTGGTCAAAACCGCCCCGCTGGCGATCGCGCCGGACGGAATTTTCGTTTGGAGCCATTTTAAGGACAATGTTCCCAAAGGCCGCCCGGAAATTCACGTGCAGGTGCAACTGCTCAACTCAAAAACCAACGACACGGACGCGACGGTAACGGCGGAGATTTTTTCACCGGAAGGCCAGGAGCTTGACTCCATGCACAAGGCGGTGCAAGCCCCCGGAGACTCAACGACCGAAGTGGACCAAATGACACGCGTCTCCAAACCGGAACTTTGGTCACCGGAAACTCCCGTCCTGTATAAACTTGTCACGACCATCCAGAGCGGAGGGCAAGTCATTGACCGCGAGGAAACGCCCTTTGGCATCCGAACGGTTGGGTTCGATCCGGACAAAGGCTTTTTGTTAAACGGCGAACCCTACGAGATCAAGGGAACCTGCAACCATCAGGACCATGCCGGCGTGGGCTCGGCCCTGCCGGACAGACTGCAATACTTTCGCATTTCGCGCCTCAAGGAAATGGGCTGCAATGCGTATCGCACGTCACACAACGAGCCAACGGCCGAATTGATCACTGCGTGCGACCAACTGGGAATGCTCGTGATGGACGAAAACCGGTTGCTGGGCAGCGACCCCGCCAATCTCGCGCTGTTCAAGCAGCAAATCCTGCGCGACCGGAATCATCCATCCGTCGTCATTTGGAGCATCTGCAATGAGGAATCCAGGCAAACCTATCCTGATGGCGGCAGGGTGGGCGCCACGATGCAGGAATTTGTCAAACGACTCGATCCGACTCGGCCCGTCACTTGCGCCGAGAGCGTGGGCGACGTCTATACCGGGTTGCCGGGCGCGCTCGAAGTTCGCGGCTGGAATTATCACTTCGGCCCGGACATGGAAGATTATCATCACAAACACCCACAGCAACCGGAAGTGGGAACGGAGCAAGGCAGCACCGTGAGCACCCGCGGCATTTACAAAACGGACAAAACACGCGGTTACGTGAGCGCCTATGACGCGAACTTTCCGCACTGGGCAAGCACGTCGGAGTCCTGGTGGAGTTACTTTGCCGACCGGCCCTGGCTCTCAGGCGGATTTTACTGGACTGGTTTTGACTATCGCGGCGAGCCGACGCCCTACAAATGGCCGTGCATCAACTCCCACTTCGGCATCCTGGACACGTGTGGTTTCCCCAAGGACAATTTTTACTATTATCAATCCGTTTGGACCGACAAACCTGTCCTGCATTTGTTGCCGCACTGGACCTGGCCCGGCAAGGAGGGCCAAAACATTGACGTGTGGTGCTACGGCAACTGCCACGACGTGGAACTATTCCTGAACGGCCAAAGCCTCGGGCGCAAACCCATGCCGCACAATGGGCATTTAGAATGGCAAGTCCCCTATGCCGCCGGGACCTTGAGCGCCAAAGGCTATGAAGCCTCGGGCGAGGTTGTATCCGCGACCCAGGTGGACACGACCAGCGCCCCAACCGCGGTGGAATTACAACCGGACCGGAACACCATCAGCGCGGACGGCGAGGACATCAGCATCATTACGGTCTCGGTCCGAGACGAGCCCGGGCACGTGGTTCCCACGGCGTCGAACCTCGTACATTTTGCCATTCAGGGCCCCGGCAAAATCATCGGTGTCGGAAATGGCGATCCAAGCTGCCACGAACCGGACCAATACCCGACGCAATCAGGCTGGCAACGGAGCGTATTCAATGGCCTGGCGCAGATTATTGTGCAATCCACCAAAATCTCCGGTGAGATTACCTTGACCGCGACGGCCGATGGATTGCAACCGCAGACGATTTACATTGAATCACAGGCCTGCGAGCCGCGGCCATGTGTTCCGTGAACGTGATAATTAATCCGTCAAAAAATTGAAACGGGTGGAGCGGCGCGACGCAATTTCACGGATAGAACAACCGCAAGAAGACACAGCCGTTGGTTGGATTGATGGGAAGGACATATTGGTTGGTGAGCGATGATGCGGGAATGGTTGCCCAATAGGATCCCAGGCCGGCGCCGACGCTGTTGGTCTGCACTTGCAGATACCATCCAATATGATCTTGCGGCCATGAAACGGTTAGTGCCGGCCCCGTGTTCGAATAAATGAGACTCACGGGCGTGAGCGACGGACCCGCGGCCGTTACAGCCAATTGTATCTGACCGGCGGCGTTCGTGAGCATGTCGTTGAAGTTCGAAGGTAGAATGCCCTGGGAATATGTGCCGCTTTCACTTTTTGTATAGCTGAATAAAGTATAGGTCCCGGGGCCAAAGCCCGGCCCGTTTGTAACATTGATGGTTGCTCCGTTGAACGTGAGGTTGCCAACAGCCCGCACAACGCTGGCGTTTGTGCCGGCGGCAAAATCAAATTCCGTTGAAGCGGGCACGGTGTAATTGTTGCTGACCGTCAACGTTCCCCCGTTCACAGTGATTGGATCGGCTCCAAACAGGTCCGTAGCGGTCGTGGATGCGAATGCGTTGTATAGCGCCAAAGAATTTGTGCCGGTCATTCCCGCCAGGGTAACGTTCGTGGCGTTCGTTAAAGCGACTCCAGCGTTGTAAATAGTTAACGTGCTGTTTCCGGAAGGAAGGATGATCGTCGAGTTGGCGAATTGAAAACCGCAGGCGTTATAAACATCAAATGATTTAGGGGCAGATATGTTCACATCCATTAAAGAAACGTTTGTCACCGGCATTTCGGTCCGCCCCCAAATGATGCCGGCGATGCCGCCGGATTTGACCGAGGCGGTGATATTGCTAAAGACTATGTCGCGCCAGACGCAGGTCGTCGTTGGGACCGGAGATGGTATGGGTTGCGCCGCGGCAGTTGCCGGCGTAATACCGGTAGGTGTCCCATATTCGTTGTAATAACTGTAAATGACGATGGCGGCGTCCGAGATGTTCGTCATTTTGAGATTTGAATAATAAAGATTTTGCGCAAGACCGCCTTCGCCTCCCGACACGCTCGCGTCGTCGGATTTCAGTCGAATGCCGAATGCTGTCCCATTAAAAGTACAATTCACCACGGTCAAATTCGAAACCCCACCCGCGGTATTGCTGCCAATGGACATCCCGTGCCCAAAGCCGAAAGTGCAGTTTGTAACCAGTGTGTCCGAGGATGTACCACCTGTGCTCCCGAGGGCGATGCAATCGTCGCCATCGCTAATATAGCTGTTCTGGATGAGGCAATTCGTGCCAACCAGGTCAATCCCATCCGTGTTTGGCGATGAACCGGATGTATTGATCGTAATGCCCTGAACGGTAATGTTGCCGCCGCCGCTTTTGAAAACGACATGCATCGAAGGCGAATTTTCAAGAGTCACATTTTCCATTAGCACACGATTGCATTTATTGAAATAGAATAGCGTCGGCCGTTTGGATGTGGTCAAGTTATTCGTCCACCATCCGGTATTTTCCGCCTGGCCGTCAATCGTTCCCGTCCCGCTCACTTCCAAATCATGCCCGCCCAGCGCGGTCGTGATAAAATCGGCCGGCGACGTCCCGCCCGGATAGGATTGATACGGCAGCATGCGCAGGATGGCGCCAGCGTCCAATTGCAGGTTGATGCTGTTGGAGAAATTGAGGGGGCCGCTCAGGTAAATCCCGGACGGAAATTCAACGGTTCCACCCCCGGCGGCATAGGCCGCATTGATGGCACTTTGAATTGCCGTTGTATTGGTGGCGACGCCATCGCCCACGGCACCGTAGCTGGTGATATTGAATACGTTGGCAGGAATGACGGGCAACTCCGGGCTTTGGCCGAAAACAAACGTGACCGGCATAAGAAATAGGAGGCCCATGCCGGCCACGCGAACGAAAACGAGGTCCATGGAATATAGCAACATAACCGCGGTTTGTGATTATTCAAATGAGAGGATGTGCAGTTAATGATGAAAAAAGGGAACCAGAGGTCTTATTTACGAGGGTCGCCGGCGGCCTTTGGCCAAAACGAAAAACGGAAGGGCTGCGAGTTGGAGTGCGACGGAGAAAATAACAACCGCAAGAATGGATTTATCGTAGAGAAGGCCCATGGCGGCGCTCCCGGCGAACCAGGCCACCCCGAAAGCTGTATCGAAAACGCCGAAACCAGTACTCCGTTTCTCTTTCGGAATGACGGCGCTCAGAACCGCCTTGAGGAGCGAATCCTGGGCTCCCAGGCCCAGCCCCCACAAAATCATGCCCACGAGAGCCAGCGAAAATCCCCCAAGGAATACACACGGCGCAAATAGCGCACCCAGGAGAAATGCCAGCAGGAGAATGGCCAGCCCCATTTTGTCGAGCAATTTGCCGAAGATGAGCGGCGTGATCGCCCCGGTAACCATTGCGACAGAATAAAAGACTGGAATAAGGCTTTGCGGGACGACGCTGGTCCTTTGAAAATGAAAGGCGATGAGCGAGAAATCCGCAAAACCGGCGGCGACGCACATTCCGGCGATAGCGTATAGCCAATACACTCTTGAAAACCCTTTGGCCTGAAGCGCGACCGGCGAGCGTTCCTCCAATTCATGCGGACGCGGATAGAAAATCCGGGCGATGACGAGCGAAGCCAGGCTCAATATCGCCGTGATCAGCAAAACGGCAAAGGCATAGTGATAGCCCCCATGCAAATACAGGATCAGGGCTGTAATGAGCGGGCCGAGAGTCGCGCCGGTCTGGTCGAGAGCCTCGTGAAGGCCAAACGCCCAACCGGTGCCGATTTGGCTTCCGGCATGCGAGAGCATGGCCTGCACTGAAGGACGCCGAATTGCGCGTCCGGTGCGTTCGGCAACCATAAGGGCGGCGGCCAGCGGCCAATTTCCGGCCAGGGCGAGCGCGGGCACGGCCAGGAGTTGAACAGTAAACCCGACAAAGATGAACCCCCAATAATTGTGGGTTTTGTCTGCCCAATACCCGAATACTGAACGGAGGCCGTAGCCGGCAAGTTCGCCGAATCCCGCGACGAACCCAACCGTCGCGGCGGTCGCTCCGAGGGTCAGCAGAAATTGCCCGGCAATGCCCCTCATGCCTTCGTACGTCATGTCGCCAAACAGGCTCACGACGCCCATGGCCAGGACAAAATTCAGGGCGAGTTTTTTGCGGTCAGCAGGCATC
>DASYZW010000530.1:0-2379 GCA_035945915.1 Verrucomicrobiia bacterium
TGCCAAAAGCGCCAATTTCGTTTGAGAAAGCAGCCGCGAGACTTTCATCAGAAATAACCGGCGCGCTTAACTCGCGGCCGATTAAAGACCAGGTGCCTGAACTAAGAAAGACGGGCTCGGGTTCAGCAGCGGGGACGCCGATAACGGCGGAAGCCGTGTCATGGGCCGCGGGCGCGATGACTTGCAGCTTTTGCGCGCCCGTTTCGGCGGCGACGGCGGGGAGGAGGGGACCCAGGATTGTGCCCGCATCAATCAGGCGGCCGAAAATCTTTTTTGGGAATTTCATCGAGGTAATAATTTGCGATTCCCAAGTGCGTGATCGCGGGTCGAGCAATTGACCGGTCCCGGCAATGGACCGCTCATTGGCCCGCACGCCGCTCAGGAGATAATGAAGCAGGTCGGGCATGAACAGCATTTGTTCCGCGCCCTCAAGGTCAGATTCGGCGAGTAATTGAAACAACGTGTTGAAGAACATGAATTGAATGCCGGTGCGCCGGTAAATTTCCGCACGCGGCATCCGTGTGAACGCTTTCTCCTGCATTCCGTTGGTACGGCTATCGCGGTAGATAAAGGGTGAGGCAATGATTTTCCCTTGCGAATCAAGCAGGCCGTAATCCACACCCCACGTATCCACGCCGGCGGACACAACGGAATCCCCAAATTTGTTTATTGCGATGGCAATTCCCTTTTTGATCTGGCTAAAAAGCTGCGCGAGGTCCCAATGCAAACCGTCCAGTGCTTTTACGGGCTCATTGGGAAAGCGATTTAACTCGTCGATGCTGAGCCGGTTGCCATCCCAGATTCCGGCAACCACGCGGCCACTGCCCGCTCCCAGGTCAATCGCCAGGCATATTTTTGTGTTATTCAATCGGTTTTCCTTTCGGCAAAAGCAATTTCACCCGTTCTTTTTTTAGCGCCCGCATTACAGATGAGCTGGGCCGGCAATCGGCGACGAAGACGTCAAGGTCCGACAATTTGGCAAAAAACCAGGAGGATTTAACGCCGACCTTCGTATGGTCAGCCAGCAAAATAGTTTGCTCAGCCAATTGAATCATTCGTCGCTTAAGGTCGGCCTCTTCCACGCCGGCTTCACTCAATCCGCGCTGCAGATCCAAGCCCCGGCAGGAGAAAAACGCCTTTTGGACATGACAGCGTTCGATACTCGCAGCCGCAAAATCGCCATGACATGACAGGGACCCGTGTCCTACAACCCCGCCGGTCAACGTGACCCGAATGGCCGGGCGTCGCGCCAATTCGATGGCGACTTTCAACGCTGTGGTCAACACCGTCAGGTCCAGGTTAGGAAGTAATCGAGCCAGATGAAAGACGGTTGAGCTTCCATCAAAAAAGAGGGAATCGCCGGGTTTGATCAGGGACAAAGCGCATTCGGCAACAGCTTTCTTTTCGGCGACGTTGGCGCTTTCGCGGCTGTCCAGGGGCAAGTCACGGTGGCTGTCATTGAGCCGGACCGCTCCGCCGTGGCTGCGGAAGAGAAGGCCGTCAGCCTCGAGCTTTTCAAAATCCCGGCGCGCGGTTTCTTCGGACACGTTGAGATCTTTCGCGACGACCGTAGTGCTCACGGCGCCGGATTTGAGGACCATATCCAGAATCCGTTGTTGTCGTTGGGCGGCGAGCATGGGCGCGTAATAGTTGGCGAATGTGCTTCTTTTTACTTGTTCTTTGCGCGGGCGCAAGCCTAAAATCACAGAAATAACCAATTAAACACAGAAATTCAAACATGAGCTTTCAATACGTCAGTGATTTGTGGAACGATGCCGAAGCGGCGAAACTGTCCGGGATGGACCGGTTGGTCTACCGGTCCAATAAGCTGGGAAGCGACCAGCGGATTACCAATACCGGCGGCGGTAACACGTCGTCAAAACTGATGGAACGCGACCCTCTGACGGGCGAGCAGGTCGAGGTCCTGTGGGTAAAGGGTTCGGGCGGCGATTTGCGCACCAGCACCCGCGAAAATTTCTCCTCGCTCTACCAGGCAAAGCTGATCGGACTGCAAAAGCTTTACGCGTCGCAACCGGCTAAGGGGCTGAAATCACAGGTCGAAGACGACATGGTGGCGGCCTATAACCATTGCACCTTCAACCTGAACCCGCGGGCGCCGTCCATTGACCTGCCGCTCCACAGTTTTATTCCCGCGAAGTTTGTCGACCATATGCATCCGAACGCAATTATTGCGATCGCGGCATCGGCTAATTGCAAAAAATTGACGCAGGAAATTTTCGGCAAGGAAATGGATTATGTCGAATGGATGCGTCCGGGATTTGAGCTCGGACTGGCGATGCAGGACATCTGCCGGGGCAATCCGAAGGCCAGGGCAATTATGATGGGCCAGCACGGATTCATTTCGTGGGCAAACGACGA
>DASYZW010000531.1:0-1785 GCA_035945915.1 Verrucomicrobiia bacterium
GGCGGGAATCAAGACGGCCCCTGCGATGAAATCGCGGTGTTTGTCCAGCCATAGCTGCAGGCTGAATTTGCGCGCGCGTTTGTCAAAGGCGCCGTGCGCGCCGTAGTCGCCCCGGGGCGGATTGAACAAATTGTTCGGACGATCCGGGTCATCCGCTTCAGCGGTTTGCTGGCTTTGATAACAGTTGCGGCCTAAATAATGGTCCAGCAGGCGCGGCGCAACTTTGTTTCCGACGATCGCCTGGACCGTGGGAAAGCCCACGTACACTTCGCGTCGATTGCTGGTCGCCGCAAAAACGATCGCGTCGGCCGCGACTTCCGGCTGATAAATGGGCGGGACGGGCTGGGGCTTGTTGGGCATGCGGCTTTTGACCCACTCAAATTGCGTGGTATTTACCGCCGGCATCTCCACCTCGCAAATGCGAATCTGTTTCTTGTCGTGTATCAACTCGGTGCGAAGAGAATCGGTAAATCCATGGATGGCGTGATTGGCCGCGCAATAGGCCGATTGCAGCGGAATGCCGCGATAGGCGAGCGCCGAGCCGACGTTGATAATCGTCCCGCGATCGCGCGGGCGCATCCGGCGCAAGGCGGCGAGCATGCCCCAGACGTAACCCAGATACGTGACCTCCGTGACTCTCCGATAATCTTCGGCCGTCATTTCGGCGATTGGGGAAAAGACGGACACCATCGCATTGTTGATCCAAATATCGATCGGGCCAAATTCGTCTTCGAGTTTTTGGGCGGCGTTTTCGACGGCTTTGTCATCGGCGACGTCGCAGGCCAGGATAAGGCCGCGTCCGCCGGCTTCTTCGACTTCCGCGCGAGTCGCCTCGAGGCGATCGCCCCCGCGGGCGAGAAGTCCGATTTTAGCCCCGCGCCGGGCAAAGGCCCGGGCCGTGGCGCGTCCAATTCCGGCGGACGCTCCCGTAATCATCACTACTTCAGTAATACCATTATTTGTGTTCATGGCCTATCTCCATGGGTTCGGCGTGTGTTCGGTTTTTCAGTTCGGATTGCTCCTGCATCTCAGGGATTGTGTGCGGTTCCTGGATTTTATGGCCTTCGTCATTCTGATAGCTGCCTTCCCGCAATGCCTTGGCGGCAACTTCCGCCGTGTGCAGCGCGCGGCGATGCGCCAGTTGCTCAATCTGTTCGCGACAACTGAAGCCGTCGGCAATCAGCAAAGTCTTATCGTCCGTCTCCCGCACTGTGGGCAAAAGGATTCGTTCTCCGCACCGGATGGATACCTCGTAATGTTCCGCTTCGAATCCAAACGAACCGGCCATGCCGCAACAGCCGGAATCGAGGACTTTAAATTCCAGGCCCAGGTGTTTCAAAAACTCGGGTGTGCCGTCCATTTTCATCACGGCTTTGTCATGACAATGACCGTGAACAAGGGCCCGCTGATGCAGCCGGGGGAAGCGAAAATCCGAATACTTGGAGAAAAATTCACTGAACGTGACCACCCGTTTTGAAAGCCGGTCCGCATCCTGGTCAAATGGAAACAGGCGCTTCAGTTCATCGCGAAATACGCTCACGCAACTGGGTTCCAGGCCGATGATCGGCAGTTCGGCGCGAATATGCGGGCGCAGCGAGATCAATATTTTGGCCAGCAATTCCTTTGCATAATCGAGCATGCCAAAATCGTAAAGCGGACGACCGCAGCACAGATTGTCTTCGGGAATGATCACTTTATGGCCGGCCGCCTCGAGCACTTCCACGGCCGCCTTCAAAATTTCCGGATGAAAATGATTATTAAAGGTGTCCACCCATAGGACAACCG
>DASYZW010000532.1:0-3546 GCA_035945915.1 Verrucomicrobiia bacterium
CTCGAAAAATAAACCAGCTATAACACAATGTTCATCAACAACATACGCAAAACACGCTCCAGGCGTCCGATTCAAGCGCAATCAAAAAATTTCCCGATTGGTGATGCTACAGTTCGTCGCGCATTTTACTTGCATACAATTTAAAGTAACATTATATAAGACCATTCCGTTTCACGCCTTCCGCCAGCCATACAAAACATACATTATGAAAGCAGCTCTCTCGCTCTGGATTGGCCTGGTCTTCTCAGTAACCGCGACGGCGCAAACCGTGCCCAATGTGCCCGCCTTTCCGCCGCCGACGCCGTTGTCCCGGATGACTCTCGATAAAATCAATAAAATGCCGCCCATCTTTGACGGCCGGACTCTGGACGGTTGGAGTGCCAGCGTCAAAGGCGCCAATCAGCCGGATAAGGCCTCCGTCTGGACAGTCAAGGATGGAGCGCTGGCAAGTCTTGGCGCGGGACGTGGGGTGCTCTTCACCGACAAATCCTACGCTAATTACCGGATAATCTTCACCATGCGGCATATCTCCGGCAACAAAGATCATCAGGCGTGCGTTTTGATCTATTGCGAACCGCCGCAACAGTCGGCGCCGGGCCGGCCGGCGCTCGATGCATTGGGCGGCATTCAATTCCAGGCGCCTAACGGCGGCCATTGGGATTATCGGCCGGGCCACAATAACGGCGGCAAAGGCGAGTTCAGGACGTTTCCGCATCCAAAGTTTGATCCGCATCAATGGAGCCAGGTGGAAATTTTGGTGAACACAAATGGCACGGCTCGAATGGCCGTCGCCCAGCCGCCCGGCACAAGGGCTTATGAGGTCCTTGATTTCAATGCGCCCGAAGCCGGACGGCCCGGCGTATTTGCTTTGCAGATGCATAACAAGGGACTTTTCGATGAATATAAAGACATTCGCCTGGAAGAAAATCCGCCCGAAAAAGTGCTCATTACGATAGAATGAGCCATTGAAGAAGCTCGTCGGACATTTCGGTCCACCTGCGTGGCAACTTGATTGCGTCTGCCCAAGGTGTAAATTAGCACATTAAATTCTCCATAATGTTCAAACTGGGCCATTTTACGGCCGTTATATCCGTCTTGCTTATTTCAATGGTTGCCGCCGATGCCCAATCCAGCCGCCCTGGTTGGGGCGCAACTCCTTATGGCACAGGCGGAACCGGCGTGACCTTCCGGGTTTGGGCCCCCCATGCTTCCAAGGTCTACGTCCCGGGCCAGTTTAACGGCTGGTCGACAACCGCCCAGCCACTGGGCGAAGAGACGTCTAACGGCATGCCAGACGGAATCTGGTCAGGGGATGTCAGCACTGCGGTGACCAATCAACAATACAAATACTACGTCATCTACAATGGCAGCGGAATCTGGAAGCACGACCCGCGGGCACGGTATGTGACCGTGGCCGGGTCCAGCGGCAACGACATCATCTACGCTCCCACAAATTTTAATTGGAATGGCGATGCGTTCACGCCGCCAGCGATATCTGATCTATTCATCTATGAACTCCACATGGGAACATTTCCTCCTGCTTCAAAACCCAGCCGCTTTGTCGATGCGACAAATCAGCTCCCGTATTTGAAAAGCCTCGGCGTGAACGCGGTCGAGATAATGCCCATCGCGGAGTTTGGCAACACCGGCAACAGTTGGGGTTATGATCCGGCCCAAATATTCGCGGTGGATAATAGCCAGTATGGCGGGCCGGACGGCCTCAAAACGTTTGTCAAGACATGTCACGCGTATGGCATCGCAGTCCTGCTGGATGTCGTCCATAACCATTATGGTCCCAACTTGCTCGATATGTGGGATTTCGACGGTTGGGCCGGAACAAACTCACTCGGCGGGGGCGGCATTTACTTTTATCAAAGCGACACGAACCTGCAAATCACGCCCTGGGGCTATACCAGGCCCAATTTCAGCAGTAACCAGGTCTGCAGTTTCATTGAGGATAACTTCACCATGTGGCTCAGCGAATATCACGTCGACGGTTTTCGCTGGGACACGCCCGGCGCCATGATGAATGACAACGCAAATAATTATATTCCGGACGCCGGAAACCTGATTGCATCCATCAACGACCTGATTCATACCAATTACAGCGGCAAAATCAGCATTGCCGAGGACGTGTATGATGCCTTCGGCTTCGACAGCGCCTGGGACACAAGCTATCCCTATGTCGTAACCCCGGTGCTGACAAATGTCGTGGATTCAAAGCGAGATATAACGATTATCGGCAACGCGATTGAAAATAATCTCCGTTACGGAGGCGCGGCGGGAACGGGCCGCGTGGTTTTCCTCGAATCCCACGACGTCGTCGGCGATTTGAATAACGGCGAACGCCTGGTCACCGCGATTGATCCCGTCGCTCCCAATAGCTATCGGGCCAGGAAACTTTCCACTTTAGGCGCCGCCGTGACATTGACGGCGCCGGGCATCCCCATGATTTTTCAAGGCCAGGAGATGCTCGAGAGCGAAGCGTTTGATTCCTCCACCAATGTCAATTGGAGCAAAACCAATACCTACAGTTATGTCGTGCAGTTTTATCGCGACCTCATCGGCGCCCGCCGCAATCTGAAAGGTTACACCCCGGGCCTGGAAGGAAATCAATGCGCCATTCTGCAAATGGACAACGTTCAAAAGCTGGTTTCATTTCATCGTTGGAATTCCTCCGTTTCAAACGCGGACGCCGTGGTCATCGCGAATTTCGCCGGCGTCACCAACGTCAATTATTCCGCAATTTTTCCGAGGGACGGCACGTGGTATGCGCACCTGAATGGCGATTCCACAAATTACGGACCGGATTATTCCAATTTTGGAAGCACTACAGCGACCGCCACCGGCAATCCGGCCACCGCCAGCATCACGATCGGACCGTACAGCGCGTTGATTTTTTCCCCGACGCCCGACGCTCTCCCGCAAATGACAATCACCCTCATTAAGGGACAGGCCAATCTTTCCTGGCCGGCGGTGTATGCGGGCTGGATTCTGGAGAGCAGCACAAATCTAAACGCAAATCCGGCGCAATGGTCCATCATTCCATCTTCATCCTACCAAACTTCAGGACTCACAACTTATGTAATCATAACGCCGTCAAGCGCGAGCACGTTCTATCGTCTGGCGACCCATTGAAATCTGAAATTTGTCTCCGTCGATGTTGCCGATCCCTGCGTTCTGCCCGCCCGTCATCGGAAAAAGGACCGCGCTCAGCCGGTCAATCGTCTTTTTCCTTTTTAATTTCTCAATTTTAACTTTTAATTTTTCCCATGCGCATTATGGCCCTTGATCCGGGAACCAAACGTATCGGCGTTGCGGTGAGCGACGAGACCAAAACCATCGCCCAGCCGTTGGAGTGGATTCCCGCCGAGCCGTTCGCGGAGTTTATCAACCGGCTCAGGCAATTGCTCATCGAGAAGGAAGTGGACCTGGTGCTCATCGGCCTGCCGCGCAACATGAACGGGACTTACGGCCCGGCCGCCCAAAAGGTCGAGGTCTTTGCCGCCGCGCTCAAAAACGCCATCACCGTCCCCATCAAAATGC
>DASYZW010000533.1:0-5694 GCA_035945915.1 Verrucomicrobiia bacterium
TCGAATATTGACCCTCACGCGGACCATGTTCTTCTGGCCGAACGCGTTCTCCAGGACTCCGGCGAATTCGACATTGTCCATTCTCATATTGATTACAGCGCTTATCCGCTCTTGCGCCGCATGGATACTCCGCATGTCACCACGCTTCACGGACGGCTCGATATCCCGAACCTCCAAAATTTGTACCGCGAGTTCGAAGATCAGCCGCTTGTTTCCATCTCTGACCGCCAACGCCTGCCGCTTTGGTTCGCAAATTGGCAGGCCACCGTGCATCACGGCCTGCCGGAAAACCTCTACACCCTGAATGAAACGCCAAAAAATTATCTCGCCTTTTTAGGGCGAATCAGCCCGGAAAAACGAGTCGAGGACGCCATCGAACTCGCTAAGCGGGTTGGAATTCCACTCAAAATTGCGGCCAAGGTGGACAAGGCAGACCGCGAATATTTCGAAACACTCATCAAACCCAGCTTCCATAAAGGCGTCGAATTCATTGGAGAAATCGGGGAACTCGAGAAGAGAAAATTTCTCGGGGATGCGCTCGCCCTCGTTTTTATGATCGACTGGCCCGAACCTTTCGGCCTGACCATGATTGAATCGCTTGCCTGCGGCACACCCGTCATCGCCCGTCCCAGAGGCTCCGTGACCGAAATCATGGAACACGGTGTCACTGGATTTGTCGTCGACAACCTTGACGACGCTGAAAAAGCCGTCGGCCAACTTGGAAAAATATCGCGCAGACGCTGTCGTAACATTTTTGAAGAGCGTTTTTCGTCGACCCGAATGGCAATTAATTATCTCACAGTCTATAAAAAATTGATTACGGGGACACAAGGAACCGAACCGGCCGACATTGTGGTTGAAACCGCTTGAGTTGAACCATGAGCGATATCATCGAAGTCCAGGGCCACTATTACATTCGGGCGAATGCCTCGATCGCCGACACGGGCGCGCGTGTTCTCAAACACGCAGACACTTTTGCCATTTTTGATCGTCACGGCGATATCCGACCACTGGGCTTCGAAAACCAGGGGATTTATCACGAAGGCACCCGATTCCTTTCACGGTGGAAACTGCTCGTCAATGGCGCCAGCCCGTTGCTTTTAAGTTCAAACGTCCGCGAGGACAACGACTTCCTGATCGTCGACCTGACAAACCCGCAGTTGCCCTATCCCAACGGGAAAGTTGTCCAACAAGGCACTCTCCATTTTGTCCGAACGATTTTCCTGCTCGACAATAATTGTTTTGAAAAGATAGAGATTTCCAATTTCGGGCAGGAGCCGGTGTCGCTGGTCGTCGGGCTGGAATTCAAGGCCGACTACGTAGACTTGTTTGAAATCCGCGGAAATAGCCGGACCCGATGGGGAAAGCTTCATGAACCCGTTATTGGCAGCGACGAAGTGGTTCTATCATACGACGGCCTTGATTCGGTTCACCGTCAAACCCGTGTAAAATTCAGTGTTATACCTTCCAAAGTGACGCGCGACCGGGCCATTTTTGAGATAGAACTCAAACCGCGGGAGGCGCGGCAGTTGGAAAGCCGGATTGTTTACGCCGCGGGAGAAAAAGAAATTAAGGCCCTGGATTTCAACTCAGCCTATGAGATCGTCCATGTAGCCTACGAGCATTACCGCGAAAACCTCGCTGAAATCGAAACCTCCAATCCACAATTCAACGAGTGGATCATTCGTTCCCGCGCGGATCTGCATTTGCTTCTGACTGAAACGCCCGCAGGGCCGTATCCCTACGCCGGGATTCCCTGGTTTAGCTGCATTTTTGGACGCGATGGAATCATCACGGCCCTCCAGACGCTCTGGCTTCAGCCCGAAATCGCGCGGGGCGTGCTGGCCCATCTGGCTTCCCGCCAGGCCACGGACTTTGACGCCGCGAAAGACTCTGAGCCTGGAAAGATTTTGCACGAGGAACGCAAAGGTGAAATGGTTTCACGGCACGAAGTTCCTTTTGGAAGCTATTACGGTTCGATTGATTCCACGCCGCTTTGGGTGCTTTTGGCCGGGCATTATTTCGAACGCACCGGCGACCAGGATTTCATCGCGCAAATATGGCCCAATATTGAACGCGCCCTGGAATGGATTGATAAATATGGCGACAGCGACGGCGACGGTTTCGTCGAGTATTGTCGCCGCGCAACGGGCGGCCTGGGAAACCAGGGATGGAAGGACGCCGACGATTCCGTGTTTCATGCCGATGGGACATTGGCCACGCCTCCCATTGCCCTATGCGAAGTCCAGGGATACGTGTTCGAAGCGAAATTAAAAGCAGCACGGCTGGCGGAAGTCATGGGACATCATGACCAAGCCCACCAACTCCGGCAAGCGGCCCGCCAGCTCAAAGAACGTTTTCATGAGGCGTTTTGGTGCGACGAACTTGGAAGTTACGCGATCGCATTGGAGGGCAACAAAAAGCGCTGCTGCATTCGAAGTTCAAATGCCGGGCAATGCCTCTTTACCGGCATCGCACAACCGCAAGCCGCCGCCAAAATAAAAGAGATTCTCATGAATCGATCATTTTTCAGCGGCTGGGGGGTTCGCACCATCGCCACGTCTGAAGCCAGGTACAATCCAATGTCTTATCACAATGGATCAATCTGGCCGCACGATAATGCGCTCATAGCCGCCGGACTGGCCCGCTACGGATTCAAAGAAGCCGCCACTCGAATACTTAGCGCTCTATTCGATGCCAGCCAATTCATGGAACTTGACCGTCTGCCGGAATTGTATTGCGGCTTCGAACGGCGGAACGGTGAAGGGCCGACACTTTACCCTGTCGCTTGCAATCCCCAGGCATGGGCTTCAGCTTCGGTTTTTTTTGTGCTCCAAAGCGTACTCGGCGCGCGCATTGAGGCAGCAAACCACCGGCTGTATTTTGATAATCCCCACCTGCCCAAATCAATCCATCGGATGCAGATTAAAAACCTTAGAGTGAATTCCAGCATCGTGGATATCTCATTAATTCGGCATGACGGCAAAGTGGCCGTGAATGTCCCCCGCCGCGACGGTCGAATAGAAATCATTGTCACTCACTAAAAATTAATCCGGAGCAGGAATGCTTGAAGGCCGCCAGCGCCCGGTCAACTCGTCAATTGCTCCCTGAACTTCCTGCACTCCCTCGTGACATCCGAAGCATTGAGGATCGCCGATACGACGCAGATCCGCTTTGCGCCTGCGGCCAATACTTCCCCCACATTTGCGAGGTTAATTCCCCCAATGGCGAACCAAGGCACTGAAACGTTTTGAACCGCCCATCGAACATATTCCAGTGTGACCGGCTTTCTTCCCGGCTTTGTCCCAGTCGCATAGACTGGACCAACTGCAAGATAGTCCGCACCTGCTTGTCTGGCGATCTGCGCATCCCGAGGCGAATGCGTGGAAATCCCCATTTTCAAGGGGGCGTCGGTGATTTTCCGTTTTCCATTCACTTTCCCCAAGTCTTCCTGACCCAAATGGCAAAACTCGGCGCCAACATTACGGGCAATTTCCGGATAATCGTTAATGACCAGACAAACACCCGCGCGCTGAGTGACCGAAACGATCACCTCAGCCATACGTCGCACTGCATCCTGCGGAACTCCCTTGGCCCGCAGTTGGATCAAATCGCTCCCGCCATCGCAAAGCTGTTGCGCGATGGTTTCCGGCGCCCTGCCGTTTAAATACGCGGCATCCACAAACGTATAAAGCCTGCACGCCTCAAGCGTTTTCATACTGGTGTCAGATTACGTCGTTAGAATCCTGCATGCCCCCCGCGTCAGACCGTGAGAAACTTCAGATTACCACATCCACAAATGCTTCAGTCCCTCGGCGGAAAATCGAACGTCACCTTTCCCTTTTCATCCATGAGCAGATATGCGGAAAACGGTTTGCCGGCTTTTGATATAAATTTGTCCAACAAATCGGTTTTGCGGGATTCAAGAATTTTCGAGGCCTGCGCCGGTTCAATCGGTTGTTGCGAGATTTCCTTATTAATCTTGAACTTGCACGGCTTGGAATCGGCCTGCGAACGCTCGCAGAGATAGCCGGCATCCGTATCAAATACCTTCCCGCCGCATTTCGGACACTTTCCCACGACTGTTTTGCCCGTAAAATCAACCTTCGGCGCAGGCTCGGACGATTTTCCGTCCTTGGCGCCGCGCCCTTTTCTTTCGCGAACGGGAAATTCAAATTTAGTTTCACCGTCTTTTACTATCAGGAATGCCTCGAACTTCCGATTGGTTTTCTTCGAGACAAATCCTTTGAGCAAATCCGTCTTATGCTCGCCCAACAATTTTTTCACCTGCTCCGGCCCGATCTCCTGCTGCAAAATGATTTTACCGGTCTTGAATGTGCACGTTTTCGATGGGCCGGTGGCATTCTGGCAGATATAGTTCATCCCGGCATCGTAAACATTGCCGCCACATTTGGGACACTTGCCAAGCGGCTCTTTGCCGGTGAAATCCACAGGCGCGGCATCCTCGCCGTTTTCCTTTTTGTCCTGGCCAAAATCAAATTCCGTCGTGAAATCCGGCTTCATCTTAATAATCGCCGCAAAAGGAAACCCTTTGGAACTGCGAAATCCCTGCAGCGGGCCGACCCGACCCTTCGAAATGAGTTCTTCAACCTCGGGAATTTCGAGCTGGCGTCCCAAAACATTTTTCCAAAGATTAAAATCACATTTCTGGCACTGGAATTTCTTATAATTTTCATGAATCTCACCTCCGCACTTCGGGCAGGGCGTTCTCAAAGTCCCGAAATCGCCGGGTACCGTGTCGCTCTCATGGCTGCGGGCCTTCTGGACAATGTCACGCGTGAATGCGGCAATCTCACGCATAAAATCCATGCGTTTTAATTTGCCGCGCGACATTTGATTCAATTTAAATTCCCATTCACCCGTCAATTCCGGCATCGTCAATTCCCGCACCCCCAGTCCGTTGAGGAGAGTGATCAATGAAAATGCCTTGGCCATGGGTTGCAATTCGCGGCCGTTACGCGCAACGTATTTTTCCAGAATCAGGCCTTCAATGATTTGCGCGCGTGTGGCGGGTGTGCCCAGCCCTTTTTCACTCATCGCCTCCCGCAATTCTTCGTCGTCCACGAGTTTGCCAGCGCCTTCCATCGCGCTCAGCAACGTCGCTTCCGTGTAACGCGCCGGCGGCTTGGTCACATTCGCCTGCACATCCACCTTGATGGTTTGCACTTGTTCATTCGGCTGGACCGGCGCGAGCGTGGGCGCTTCCTCATTATCCGCTTCCTTGCCGTAGATCTCCATCCAACCCGCCTTTACCATCACTTTGCCTTCGCTTTTGAATGGCTCGCCCTCCACCCGGGTTATGCGCGTGGTAACGAGGAACTCTGCCGCAGGATAAAAGATCGCCAAAAACCGTTTTGTAACCAAATCGTATAATTTTTGCTCAGGTTCGCTGAGATGTCTGGGCGTTACCAGGGTCGGAATAATGGCAAAGTGGTCCGATATCTTCGCGTTATTGAAAACGCGCTTGTTCGGCTTGACCCAATCGTTTTTCAGAATTGTCCCCGCGAAGGGTGAATAGCTCGTGCCCTGCAACATTTCCATGGTTTTTCTGACTGTTCCCACGTAATCCTCAGGCAATGCGCGCGAATCGGTACGCGGGTAGGTCAATACTTTGTGTCTTTCATACAGCGCCTGCGCCACCGCCAGCGTATTCTTGGCTGAAAAACCGAATCG
>DASYZW010000534.1:0-12413 GCA_035945915.1 Verrucomicrobiia bacterium
TTCCGGCAGCACTCCTTCGTTCACCGTTGCGGTGCGCCGTTGCTTTCGCCGCCTCTGCTCCACTTCCGCCTCCTCAATTTGGACGTTATCCTTAACCATTTTGGCCGCAGTTAGAAACCAGCCCAGTTCCCAGTCGTCCAGTGCCGGAACAGGCCCGAACAACCTGAAAGATTCCTCCAGAGCCGATTGCGTTTGGCTCCCACGCTTGAGCTTGTCGAAAATCTGGGCGGCCAGGACGAGATGGGGGCCGCAGCGTTCTACACCCAGGACGGTCTGAATGATGGGCTCAGCCTCCTCCGCCAGACCGCGTCGAAGCCGCGACAAGGCCAGATTAAAGATTGGTGCTGCATCGGCGGGGTCGGCAGCGAAGGCTTCACGATACATTTTCTCCTCACGCAGCCAGTCGGCTTTGACACCGTAACGTATGCCTAACTGATTTAGGATGTGGGAATCAGGGCTGCCCTTTCGCCGGAGCGCCTGCTGAAGGTAAAATATGGATTTATCGGTTTGGCCAAGATCGGAATAATCCTTCGCAAGCTTCGCCAGCACGTTCGGAACATCCTGGCCCGGCACCTTGCCCAAACGAAGGTTCTCTTCGATCTCCTCTATGCGCTGACGAACAGCATGAGGGTTCACGACGTTGGTTAACGGGTTCTCTATCGTTAGTGAGAACGCCCGGGCATCGGGCTGGTCACGCAACGTTAACTCCAGGCGCAATGATTGATTTTCATCCAGGCGAAATTTCAAGAGGAGGGGGTCGCCGCGCTTTACCGGTGCCAGGATGCCGCACGTCGTGACGCATATCGGGCGCGCCTCTTCCCCGGCCACAATCTCGATTCTCAATTCGATGGAACCGGAGCGGGCGCTCGCCGGTACGACCAACGACGAATCCTCGCCGAACTGTCCCGCGGCAGGAAATGGGAGCGGAGCGTTTCGAGGCACAAGCGTCACCAATCCCGACGCCGTGCGAATCGCGATGGAATCGGCAGCGACCGGCTGAACGACGCTCCGGTTGAACAGCGCCAGCCCAAGCGCATGGTAAGCGGCGCCGCGAGCGACGGCGACCGGGGCTGACTCCCGGTCCTCATAAGCGAGTATTTTGGCCGAAGCAAAGTGGCGTCCAACCGCCGATTTAACTTGGGGAATGAGGGTGCTTCCGCCCACAAGCAGGCACAGGTTCACTTCGGACGGTTTCAATCCCGCGCGTTCCAGAGCATCCTGAATGGGCGCAAAAATTGAACACGTCATTTGGTATTCAGTTTCCCGCGCATAGAGAAGTTCAGTATCAAAGAAGGGGGCAAGTACCGCCTCGAATTGCGCGGCGGATAATTCAGGCGACGGCAGCGAGAGTTCTGCACGGTTGGGACAGGGACAAGGGTAGGCGCCGGGTTGAGTTTTGGCCACCGCCCCCTTTTCCGCTCCGTCATATTTTCCAAACGACTGAAGCCTGGCGATTTCGATACACAAGCCGATTTTCAGCGATTCGGCGACACTTAAAAGGGCGGGCTCGATGTGGAGCTTGCGGTCCTCATAGGACAGGTCAGAGGCAGCCAGCTTCGTCTGTTCCAGCAGTTGCGGGATCAGCAC
The DNA here is from genome assembly GCA_035945915.1 of Verrucomicrobiia bacterium. Classification (GTDB taxonomy): domain Bacteria; phylum Verrucomicrobiota; class Verrucomicrobiia; order Limisphaerales; family UBA11358; genus UBA11358. Next base: position 1,588 of record DASYZW010000534.1, read on the forward strand.
CTGATGCACAATTGCGGTGTCGATGTCGCCCCCGCCCAACCGATGATAACGCGAGACGGACAGCGGAGAAATTTCGATGCGGCCTGACTGGCCCTGAGGACGAAACCGAAACACTGCAACGTCGCATGTACCGCCGCCAAAATCGAAAACCATGAGATTGCCGCCGTCGCTGGCGTGGCCAGGAATTTCGCCTTGATGCGTCACCAGATAATCGAGGAACGCCGCCACTGGCTCGTCGAGCAAGTCCCCACCGCCAATTTGCAGTCCGGCAATTTCGGCGGCCCGTAGTGTGTCGGCGCGCTGGGCGAGCTGGAAAGATGCCGGAACCGTCACCACCGTGCGATTAAGCGGAGGCTGACTGCCCTCCTCTGCGGCCGCCTTAAGAAAGGCCAAAACTTTCCCGCTAATCTCCGACGCAGAGCGAAGTCCCTGGGGCGCCAGGTGATACGTGCGGCGCGCGCCAATGTCATTCTTGCACTCGTAGAATATATCCTTGTTCCGTCTAAGTGTTGCATCGGCCCGGAACCGTTTGGCCCCTTCACCCACCAGGAGGGTACCGTCATGGACGGCAACGACGGATGGGACGAGCACATGGATATATGGACCAGTGCTCGTGGGTTGCTCGACTTCAAGGCAGCGAGCTGTGAGGTGAGTCTCGGAATCAGGCGACCATTTAACTTCGGCCACGGTTGAGTTTGTAGTGCCCAAATCAATTCCGATAACTCGGACCGCGGAATGTGGCAGCGCCGGAGAATTCAAGTTCCCACTGATGATGTCAAACAGTGTCATTTGCCCGGATTTCCTCCTTTGCTGGACAATCCCAATGAGCATATGATTTGCGGTTCATGGGTTTGCTCTTCTTCGTGGACGATGCAAAGGCGGTCGTCATCGCGCAGAGCCATGACCAACTCGGCCAGCTTTTCGTCCGAGATACCGGATCGTAGCTGACGATTGAGTGTGTCAACCGCGGACTGACGAAGCGGATAGCGATAAATCTCTTCGATGCTTTTGGTAAGAGGCGGTATGTCAAACAATGTGCCCTTGATTTGCTCGCCGTAGCGCTTCAAACGTTCGTACGTCCTGAAACGTGCGCCGGAAGGACGGCCAAGCTGGCCTCCTACGGTTTTTTCCTCGGCAATGACAAATTCAACCCCTTTCTTGACGAGATCGTGATGGTTTTCCTGCTGGCTCAGGGACGGCGTATTCGGCGCGCACTCGGCTGCCTTAAGGATTTCGAATTGGGACTGTGTTACATTGTTTCCGTCCGTGTCCACCCACGCCAGGGCGTCGTTCCCTTCGGACGTGCGAAGGTAGACCAGCACACCCGGCGGCTTTTTCTCTGCCGCGCTATGCGACTTTGTTGAGTAAACGACGTTTGGGAGCGTTTCAATTGCGGCTTTAAGCTCGGGGGCACGGTCAGTGGCGTTTTTCCAAATTTGGTAAGCAAACGAGGACAAATCCACTTCCGTATCGGCCTCGCCGTCGAGGATGCCGGCTTTTTCGTGATAGAGATCAAGGAGCTTTTGCTTTTCACTTTCATCCTCGAAAAAGGCTTCGTCCGTGCCAACAACTTCACGGTTTTCATGCAGACGCTGGCGCACCCGCTCGCGGAGGCGGATGATTCGGTTGACGCCATCAGCAGGCAGGAACGAATAGCAGAGGATCCTTTCGGACTTTTGGCCGATACGATCGACCCGGCCCGCCCGTTGGATCAGACGAATAATGGCCCACGGCAAATCAAAATTTACGATGATTGCGGCATCCTGCAAATTCTGGCCTTCGCTCAGAACATCGGTGGCGATCAGAACACGAAGTTCGTTCTCCGGCAAGAATGCCGGGTCGGTTTTGTTCGTCTCATGCCGATTACTTGCAGGACTGAACCGCCAGGCGTAGCCGGTAGGATTCTCAGCCTCGCCGGTGACGCCGGCAAATCTCTGCAAGCCACGTGAGCGTAGCTGGCATTCGAGATACCTGACAGTGTCGGCGAACTGAGTGAAGACGATTACCTTTTCGTTTGCGTGCTTTTTTGTGAGCAGATTAAACAACGCGTCAAGTTTTGCGTCTGTGTCGGGTTTCCAATCACCGCAACGCGTCAACACTTTCAATAGGCTCGCCGCATCATCGCCTAAATCTTTGCCCAGCGATTTGATAAACAAATCTGGCCGCAACCAGGCAAATCGGCTTTTGAACTGTGTGGCGTATTGTTGGTAGACATCGGCGGCATGTTTCTTAAACGCGGCCTCGTCACGAAGGGACAAAGGCTGTGGGGCCTTTTGTGGACTGTCATCGTCCTCGCCAAACAATTCAGCCTCGGCGTTTTCGTCATCCACGTCCTCATCGTAGCTCCCGGCGTCAAGCAGACCGGAGTCCTGGGTGCCGAGCGGCAACGGCAGATTATTTTCAATTGCGTGCAGGAAAATATAATTTCGTAAAATGTGCCGCTCAATGGATTGCTGAAAGGCCTCGCCGCTGCTCTCCAGCCGCTTGAAGAGGTTTGTGCGGCAAAAACCCATCAGGCGCTTGCCCGCGCGAGAAAGATCGTGAAGTTGCTTGGCCTCGGCCGGCGTTGGCGATTTATGCGGCGTGGCGGCGACGTAGTTAGCCAGGCCGTACCGCGGCAGATTTAGCGCGTTAATGGCCGCAACCACGTCCGGACCATAGAGCCGGGCATATTGGTCGTTGACGTTTTGTTCGTCAATTTTGAATGTGACCGTTTTCGGCACTCGTTCCGGAAAATAAGAGCGGCTGCCGTCTTCAAAGGTGAGGAATTTGCGGCCAGTCGCAGGATCGAGCGTGGCGTAATTATCCTGAATGAAACTACGCGTGCGACGCACCATGTAAAGCCGCATCAACTCGCGCCAGTCGTCGGTGTATCCACTTTTTTCGAACGCAGCCAGGGAACGAACCGGACATTGGTGACGCCGGAGGAATTCGGTTTCACCAATGTCGCGCAATAGCCGTTCAGGGCGGGCGCCCAAATCTTTGTCTTCCGGCACGAACAGTCGGAGCTGGTTGGACAAGTCGAGGTAAGTTTTGTTGTATGGCGTCGCCGAAAGCAGGATGCACTTGCTTTCGTTTTCCTGAATATATTCCTGGATGGCGCGATACTTTTTGCCGCTGCGATTGCGGAGATTATGACTTTCATCGATCAGCACGACGCGGTAACGGCGCAGGTCGGGTAACTGGCGCACGGCTTTCGTGACGGACATTACTTTTGCCAGGAGGCGATATTCGGAAACGTAGTCCTCCCACATCTTCACAAGATTTTTTGGGCAAATAATGAGTGTCTCGGTGAAATGGTCGTCCTGAAATATTTTCGCCAGCGCGGTCGCCATGAGGGTTTTACCCAGGCCGACGACATCACCGATGAGGACACCGTTGCGTTTGTTAAGATGATGCGCGGCGATTTTTACGGCGGCGACCTGGTAATCAAACAGGCGATTTCCGAATTCGGAGGGAATACGAAATTCTGACAGGCCAGCGCGCGCCTCTTGGGCCAGGTGATAGGCCATCTTAACATAGATATAATATGGCGGAAGCGGGACCTCGCGGGCCCAACTCTGTTCGATGACACGCACCAACTCGTCGGAAATGTCTACGCACCATTTATCGTTCCAGCGATCGTCAAACCATTTGGCGAGCTTGAGCGCAGCATCGTGGTCGACTACATCCACGTTGAGTTCGCCCTGACTCGATAAGCCGGAAAATGTGAGGTTGCTGCTGCCGAGATACCCGGTAATTGGGCAAACGGGGTCGGGTCGGAAACACAGGTAAAGTTTTGCGTGAAGCGTATGACGCAGGAATAATTTGACGACCAGCTTTCCGGACTTGATTTGTACTGCCAAACGACGCAACCCCGCCTCGTCGGCATTCGTCGGCACGCCGAAGGTCAATTGGCCGCGAAACTCCTCGGCCAGCTTCTTTTTCAGACGAAGCGCCGTCTGATTGTCGAGCTGATCCTGCCCCTGAGCCAGCGTTAGCGCGACGCGCAATTCGTCCTGGGGCAGCCGTTGCATTCCGACCAGTAAACGGCATTGGTGTCCGGAACCGCCCGGCCACTTCTCAATTTGGTCGTCAATCGCCTTCCAACCGCGAAGATTGAAGTAGCCGACGCAAAAATCCGAACGATCCGAAATTGCGAGAGTCTGCTCAAGAGCAGGTAAAAGCTCCTTCTCAATGTTGTCGAAAATCCGGGGCATGTTTAACCCGAGGCCTCTTTTGCCTGTCGTGCCGTCAAGGTTTAGGCAATCGTAAGTTGCGCCAATAGGATTTGGCAACAGCAAACAGTCGCAAAAGGCAAGTAAAGTTGCCACTTAAAGCAGGCATTTCGCCGCAAAAATCGCACGAAATCAGAAATCGATAGCGCATCCAGATCAAAATCGCCAAACTAAAATTTTAAACGTGCAGCCCTGTGGAAATTCTCTACACCCCATCTGTGGCTCCGGGGTGTTTTCTCCTCCTATTCAAAAATCGGGATTTACGAGTTCCAAAAGGTGTCAAAAAGTGTCAAATCATCCGGTTGAACGTCCCTCCATTTTATGACTATATGGTAATTGGAAGAATCAGTTCCGAGCGAAATTTGTGCCTGAAGCCCCGAAAGCTTTCGGGGTTCGTGCGATCTAAAAATCTGTGCCATCTGTGCCATCTGTGTTCATCTGTGGCTCAGGTTAGTGCCATGAGTGACATGAATGCCAAGGGTGCCATGAGTGCCAAGGGGGGGCAATTTACGATTTACGATTTACGAGTGGCAGCGCTATGCGAACGATTTATGGATGGGCAGGCCGCCCTACCCAGAAATTCTTTGCGTCCGTGGCGACCGTTGCGTGAGATTGTTTTCGGTGATCTGTGTTCATCTGTGGCTTAAAAATGCAATTCTCCGTCTTCTCCGTGTCCTCCTGTTCTAATCTGGCGTACAGGGCGACCGTCGCGTGAGATTGTTTTCGGTAATCCAATTACTTGACAGAACTCATAATCAAAAATTTAGAACAAATTTGGCGCGCCTCATTTTTCGAACTGTCGCATGCAAAATGCACGATTCGTTCAAAAACGGCACAATAAACGCCTTGTAAAACATTGAAATACAGTCACCTATACAGAAACCGTTTCGCCGGATTTTTTTCCGGACGATTGAAAAATTTCCCGATTGGTGATGCTACAGTTCTCGACGACTTTTTCCTGACTAACGGAACATTTAATATTTTACAATATCCTTTGCGGGCCGTTCTGATTTTTAAACACAGATAGACACGGATACAGGGTTGCGAATTGGATTCCAGATCCGCCTTGGACATTGGGTTCGCTCTAATTAATCGGTGTGCATCCGGGTGCATCTGTGGTTTAAGACTGCATTTTCAAATTCTGCCATTTGTGATCTTTGTGATCTATGCGGTTAAATCCTCCGCTTTCTCTGTTTTCCGTTTTCTCGTGTTCTATGAAATCTTGAAACGTTCAATTGTGGTCAGAGGCCGTTTGGATTGCCCTGACAGGGCGCGGGGACTTTTGATTTCAATTTCCGTGGGCGATGCCCACGGCTATTATGGAATTGCGCTTTCAGCGCGGATAGCCGTCTGTTTTAAAAATCTGTGCCCATCTGTGTTCATCTGTGGCTTCAAAACGCAGTTCCTGCCGCAGTTGCCCCAAATCATCGAATGGATCGCGGATTTGCTCATTAAATTCATCTAACTAGCAATAAAGCGCGCGAACTCGGAATGCAGGTGCGGCGGAATCCGCGCCTTGAATTTCGCCGTTTTACCATTGTAACGCCGTTCGATCACCTGGCCCACCTGGTGCAGTCGCGCGATGACGTCCGAATGTTCATGCGGAATTCGCAGTTCCAAAAATTCGCGTTTGGGCCGCAATTGGGTCCCGATTTCGGCCAGCAAATGCGGCACGCCTTCGCCGGTGATTGCGGAGATTTCAACCGCCTGCGGATATTTTTCCTTCAAGCGATTTAACAGTCCGCTCGTTGTCGCGCAATCGATTTTATTGAAGACCATGATGGCCGATTTGCCGCCGGCGCCGATTTCATTCAAAACCGAATTTACCGCCTCGATTTGTTCCCACGCCTGGGGATGGCTGATGTCCACCACGTGGAGGAGCAGGTCTGCCTGGACGACTTCTTCCAGCGTGGCCTTGAAGGCTTCCACCAGTCCGTGCGGCAGTTTGCGAATAAAACCGACCGTGTCCGTGAGCAAGACGTTTTGATTCGTCGGCAATTTGAGCCGTCGCGTGGTGGGATCGAGCGTCGCAAACAAAATATCTTTGGCCAGGACGTCCGCGCCGGTGAGGGCGTTCAAGAGCGTGGATTTTCCGGCGTTGGTGTAGCCGACGATCGAGGCCAGCGGCCATTGGCTGCGCTGGCGGCCGGCCCTTTGCGTGGCGCGCCGGCGGCGGACGAGGTCGAGGTCCCGGGAGATGGTGTCGATCCGCTCCTGGACTTTGCGCCGGTCGGCTTCGAGCTGCGATTCGCCTTCGCCGCCGCGCATGCCAATGCCGCCCGCCTGTCGTGAAAGGTGTCCCCAGAAACGCGTCAGCCGCGGCAGCAAATGCTGCAATTGCGCCAGCTCAATCTGTAATTTGCCCTCCCGGGTCCGCGCGCGTTGCGCAAAAATGTCCAGGATCAGCGACGTCCGGTCCAAAATCTTGCAATTGAAAATTTTTTCCAAATTACGGCTCTGTGCCGGGGAGAGTTCGTCGTCAAAAATGACGGTATCCACGCCGTGTCCCCGGCAGAATTCCGAAAATTCCGCCGCTTTACCTTTGCCGATAAAGGTTGCCGCGGCGGGCGACTCCAGCTTTTGGACGCCTTGCCCGGTCACCTGGGCGCCGGCCGTTTGGGCCAGCTCCGCCAATTCGGCGAGAAGATCTCCAGTGTCCGCGCCGTTGCGCGACTTGAGTTCGACGCCGACCAAAAATACTTTTTCCGGCCGCGTTCTTCGGGTTTCAATGAGTGCTTTCAACTGTCCAAGGAATTTAACATAACCGGCGGGGGTTGCGATTTGAAAATTATGGTAACTCTGTTTTAATTCCACCCGTCTATGGTTCGATTGAAAGTTCTTCTTTTGTTTTTGAAAGGGCGCGCGCCGGCACCGTCGTTGATCGTTGCCAATTTGGCGGTGATCGCGTTTTTTATGGCGGCTGTTTTCAGCGCGCGCGCGCAATCGCTTCCGCAGATCGCCTTGCAGCGCATTTTTCCGAAACTGCAGGGCGGCGAACGCCCGATCTGGATGAGCGAAGCGCCGGACGGCTCGGGCAGAATGTTCGTGGTCTATCAGCCCGGAAAGATTTTAATCCTGAAAAAAGGATCGGATGGCTCGGACGCCAAAGAGTTTTTAGATATCCAGGCGCGTCATCCCTATTTCGACAACGAGGACGGCCTGCTCAGCATGGCATTCAGCCCCGGTTTCGGAACCAACGGAACATTCTACCTTTATTACACGCAAAACAATTCACAAGCGGACATGGACCGGTTGCGGCATGGACATCCGTTATTTTTCCAATATCGAAGCGTGGTCAGCCGCATGAAAGTTTCGGCGAATGATCCGGACAGGGCCGATACCAACACCGAAAAGGTCATTCTGGAAGTGTTGCAACCCTTTACGAATCATAAGGGTGGCGAGTTGTGTTTCGGCCCGGATGGCTATTTATATTTGGGCCTGGGCGACGGCGGCCTGGGGGACGACCCCTTTGGCAATGGACAAAACACCGCGACGCTCCTGGGAAAAATGCTGCGGATAGACGTTAACTCGCGCGCCTGGGTCGGTTGGGGAACCGAGGCGCAGCAATTGGAATACGGTTTCCCCAGGGACAATCCTTATTACAACGAACCGGACATGGATTATCGGGGCGCGCACAAGGAAATTTACGCATTGGGTTTGCGCAATCCCTGGCGTTACAGTTTTGACCGCCAAACCGGCGCGCTCTGGTGCGGCGACGTCGGCCAGGATTTATGGGAGGCAATCTATCTTATCGTGAACGGCGGCAATTACGGCTGGAGCGTACGCGAGAGCGGCCATCCCTTCAAACCGGGACCGCCCGGCGCGCAATATATCAAGCCGGTGATTGATTATCCGCACCGGCAGGATTTGCAATCGCAGGCGATTTTCCCCGACCACACCATCGGCACGTGTGTCATCGGCGGCTATGTGTATCGCGGAAAAAAATTTCCATCGCTGGACGGCGTTTATGTTTACGCCGACTACACGCTCGGGACGATTTGGGGTTTGCGTTATGACTACACCGCGCACGCGGTGAAAGCAGAAGGAACGCTGCTGCTCCAACCCAAAAACGTGACCAGTTTCGCCGAAGACGCCGACGGCGAGATTTACGCTCTCATGGACGGCGGTGAAATTGATTCCATCACAGTGCCTCAGCAGAAATAACGGGCGCGGTCATATTTAAGCGGCCGGTTCAAAAGGTTAAACCGGCTGCACGACGGCAAAATTTACGCTTCCAGCGAGGGACGCGACAAGGGCGCTGCATTTCTCATCGACTTTCCGCAGGCCGAAAATTGATTACTGCGCGGACGCCGCGGGCGCGTTGGTGCTCTGCGCCGGCGCCGCCGGGGGCGCGGCGTGACGGCCATGGGTCATATTCTGCCATTTGGCGAGCTGTTCCGGAGTCAAAATGGGCTGCAATTGCGCCGCGGTTTCGTCGCGGATCTCTTTCATTTTCGCCTTCCGGTCCTCTTTTGAAAGGCTTGTGTCTTCGCGCAGGTCGCGCATTTTTTGGCGTTCAGCCGCCAGAATGGGCTGTAACTGCGCTTTCTGATCGTCACTGAGGCTGAGGACCTGTGCCAGCCGGTCCAGGTTCGCGGGGTGACTGGGGCGGACCTTCGTCGGGGCGGCGTTCGTGGAGGCGTCAGAAGATGGCGCGGCGCCGGAGTCCTGGGCGAGCGCGGCACTGCCGGCGACGAGGCCGCCGGTCATAAGGAGGGTGAATGCTAATGCTTTGGTAATTTTCATAATGATATGTTTATTGTAGTGAATCTCGTCAATTCGACGTTGGATTTGAATCATTAGACGCCCTTCATTGAAAAAAGTTACAACTGCCGCAAGACTTTCGCCGCCGCGCGAATGGTTGCGTCAATGTCCCGAACTGTATGGGCGGTCGAAATGAACCCGGCTTCGAACTGGGAGGGCGCGAGGTACACACCTTGCTTGAGCATTCCATGGAAAAACTTCGTGAAACGCGCGCGATCGCTTTTCATGGCGTCGGCCAGGTTCCAGACCGGTTCGCTCGTGAAATAAGCGCAGAACATGGAGCCGCAGCGATTAAATTGAATGGGAACGCCCACGGATTTCGCGGCGTCGCGCATGCCGCCTTCGAGGTGCGCGCCGGAAGATTCGAGCGTCGCGTAGGCGCGCTGATCCAGTTCCTCAAGCCCGGCCAATCCGGCCGCCATGGCGATGGGATTGCCACTCAGCGTTCCGGCCTGGTACACCGGGCCCAGCGGCGCGAGGCAATCCATGATATCGGCCCGGCCGCCGAACGCCCCGACCGGCAGGCCGCCGCCGATGATTTTGCCGAAACAACTCAAATCCGGCGAAATGTCGAAACGTTCCTGGGCGCCTCCGGCAGCCAGCCGGAAACCCGTCATCACCTCATCAAAAATCAGCAGCGCGCCGTGTTCCTTTGTTACTTTGCGCAAAAATTCCAAATACCCTTTCCGCGGCAAATACAGGCCCGCATTGCCCGGCACCGGTTCCACGATAATGGCCGCGATTTCATTCCGGTTCGCGGCGAACGCCGCATTGACGGCCTCGACGTCGTTAAACGGCAGGACGATCGTGTATTTGGCAAAATCCGCCGGAATACCCGCGCTATCCGGGTTGCCGAACGTGAGCGCGCCGCTGCCGGCTTTGACCAGCAGCGAATCGGCGTGGCCGTGATAACAGCCGTCAAACTTGATAATTTTGTCCCGGCGCGTAAAACCGCGCGCCAGCCGGATGGCGCTCATGCAGGCCTCCGTGCCCGAGTTGGTCATCCGTACTTTTTGGACGGACGGAACCCGTTTGCAAATCAACTTTGCGATGGTGACTTCACGCGGATTGGGAATGCCGAAACTCGTTCCTTTTTCGGCGGCGGCTTTTACGGCGGCGATGATTTTCGGATGCGCATGGCCGAGAATGGCCGGGCCCCAGGTGCAGACATAATCGATCAACTCATTGCCGTCCACGTCCCAAACCCGGGCCCCCTTGGCTTTGTTCACGAAAAACGGGTTGCCGCCCACCGCGCGAAACGCGCGCACCGGCGAGTTAACGCCCCCGGGGATGTATTTCAACGCTTCCGCAAACAGTTTTTTGGATTTGGCGAGCGACATTCGCGCAGCTTAACAAGATCTGATATTTTTGGACACGAATTTTACAAACAAGCAGAACAATTCATGCGCGTCCGGCCGCCGAGGCGTCAACCGTGGCGCCCGCGGGCGCCGCACTCCGCCTCACAACCGGTCGTTGTCGATCAGCCTGGTCTTCCCAACAAAAACCGCCAGAGCTATTTGCGCGCCGGCGGAAACCTCGCTCATCGGCACGAGCGTTTCCGGCTCAAAAAATTCCACGTAATCCAATCGCGCGTCCGGTTCCGATTCAATCAGCTTTTTAAGCTGGGCCTTCAAATCGTGCGCGGCGACTTTTTTTGATTTCCTGACCGCGGCCCGGGCGGCGTCGAGGGCGCGCCGCAGCACCAGCGCCTGCCGCCGCAAATCGCCTTCGAGATATTTGTTCCGCGAACTCATGGCCAATCCGTCCGCTTCGCGCACTGTGGGCGCCACGAGCACGCGCACGGGAAAGTTCAGGTCACGCGTCATCCGCCGGATCACCGCGGCC
>DASYZW010000535.1:0-9391 GCA_035945915.1 Verrucomicrobiia bacterium
ATCATAGGCGCAACGCAATTCGTGAATCCGCGGCGTCCGTTTTCCATTCACGACTTTGCCGCTGCTGTCGTAAATCGCGAAGACCCGGTCGTTTTCCAGGATTCCCCCGGCGGTAAAACGGGCGGATTCGACCAAGTGACCGTCCAACGATTTGATTGGAAAAATGATAATGCGGCCCAACTGCATCAGCGCGCAACCAATACCGCAATCGTTGCCTGAATGGCAATTCATTTTTAGAAATTTTTGAAATGGATTGAGTTAAACCATGCAGTCTGGCAGTTTCCGCCCGGTGAACCCGGTGTTGATATACATCCTTTTCGGCGGCTTATTCGCATGGAGCATTTACCGCCGGGTGAGGCGCAACATTGGACGGCAACAACTCCGCCCGGGACGCATCATCTTCCGTCTTGCCATATTCTGTGTGGCAGCCTTTTTCGTTCTCATTGCCGGTCTGATAAATCCGCGCTTGCTTTGGGGCTTTGGCGCCGGTGTCCTTGGCGGTGTCATTTTGGGATTCGCCGGTTTGAAACTGACAAAATTTGAAACAACAAATGAGGGCCACTTTTATACGCCTGACGCGCGCATCGGCGTAGCCGTCTCATTATTGCTCGTCGGACGCTTGATATATCGCTTCGCCGTTTTGAACACCGCGTCTTTGGCCTCCCATCATCCGCCCCCAATGAACAGTCCATTGACGTTTTTTATATTTGGTCTGACGTTTGGCTATTATCTTGTTTATTATACCGGCCTATTTGTTCATACCCACGATAAAACCCGATCCATTGCGCCACCCGTTCTAACGGTACCAAGCCCGAGCGGAGGCGAAGCCAACTCTCCGGAACCGTATGAAGGCGGTCCCTCGGCCGTGTGAAGCGATGTACGGGCGACACGGAAGATGCCGGTCACCGCGTAAATCGCACACCCAAAATCGCAATAAAACGTGACCGTCCTGGAATCGATTCAAAAAAGCACGGAATTTTTGGCGAAGCGCGACCTTGGGTCGCCACGCCTGCAGGCGGAACTGCTTTTGGCCCATGTGCTAAAAATGCCGCGCATGAAGTTGTACCTGAACTTCGAGCGCGCGCTCACTGAACACGAAACCGACGCGCTGCGTCAGTTCGTAAAGCGGCGCGGGCTGCACGAACCGCTTCAACATATCATCGGTTCCACTTCATTTTGCGGATTTGAAATTGCGGTGGACCGCCGCGCGCTTGTGCCACGGCCGGAAACGGAACTCCTCGCAGAGCTTGGCTGGACATTTCTCTCCACTTTAAGCGCCGGGCAAACCGCCCTGGACGTCGGGACGGGCACGGGCTGCCTCGCGATCGCCTTATCCGCCAAATGCGCGGATGCGCGCATCACCGCCAGCGACGTTTCCGCGGACGCGCTGGGGCTTGCGAACGAAAATGCCAGGACAAATAATGTGGCCAGTCGGATTGAATTTCTACACGGAGACGGTTTCAAAACGCTGCCCGCCGGCGCACGATTCGATTTGATCATTAGCAATCCGCCCTACATCCCGACTGCCGAAATTGAGACATTGCAGCCGGAAGTACGGGATTTCGACCCACGCACGGCGCTCGACGGGGGCGCCGACGGACTGGACTTTTACCGGATGTTTGCCACCCAGGCGGGACCGCGTTTGAAATCGCACGGAAAAATCATGCTTGAATTGGGAGACGGACAAGCTGAAGCAGTCCGAAAACTTTTTGAAAACGAAAACTGGATTGTGGAAGCGGTAAAAGACGATTACAGTCAGCGCGCCAGAATTTTAATCGCAACATGGAAAGTTTCTTAATTAAAGGCGGACGGCCACTCCGCGGTGAAGTCACGATTAGTGGAAGCAAAAACGCGGCGCTGCCGATTATGGCGGCGACCCTGCTTACCGATGAGCCCTGCATTATTCGCGGGGTCCCGGACCTGAGCGACACGCGTTTTATGGCGCAGATCCTCAAATCGCTCGGCGCCGACGCCAAACTGGAGGACGGCACCCTGTCCGTGCGCGCGAAAAAGATCCACGGGCACGCCGACTACGACCTGGTGCGCAAAATGCGCGGGTCGATTTGTGTCGCGGGCCCGCTGTTGGGACGCTTGCGAAAGGCGCAAATTTCCCTGCCCGGCGGCTGTGTCATCGGGGCACGCCCGATTAATTTGCATTTAAAAGGCTTTGAATCGCTCGGCGCGAAAATTGACATCGCGAGCGGATACGTAAATGCCTCGGCAAAAAAGCTGACGGGAGGAACTACGTTTCTGGGGGGTCGCGCGGGCTCGACTGTCCTGGGCACGGCCAATGTCATGATGGCTGCGACCCTGGCGGAGGGCGTAACGGTGATAGAGAGCGCTGCGTGCGAGCCGGAGGTGGTGGATTTGGCCAATTTCCTGAACGCCCTGGGCGCAAACATTTCAGGCGCGGGCAGCCCGACGATCACCATCACCGGCGTAGCAAAATTGCACGGCGCCGAACACCGGGTCATTCCGGACCGGATTGAGACGGCCACATTTGCGATGGCGGCGGCCGCGACGAACGGGGAAGTCAAAATCAAGAATTGCCGCCCGGACCATTTGCGTGCGGTGCTGGACAAGTTGAATGAGGCGGGAGTGATCGTGGAACCGCGCGGCGACACCATGACCGTCCGCCGCGGGAAACAATTGAAGCCGGCGGACGTAACCACCCTGCCCTATTCTGGCTATCCGACCGACGCGCAGGCGCAGATGATGTCGTTGCTTTCACTGGCGCCCGGCATCAGCATCATTACGGAACGAATTTTCGAATCGCGTTTCATGCACGTGAGCGAGCTGGCGCGGCTTGGGGCGGACATCGAGATCGAAGGTCCCAGCGCGATTGTGAAAGGCGGCAGACCCTTAAGCGGGGCGCCGGTAATGGCGAGCGACCTGCGGGCCAGCGCGGCCCTGGTAATCGCCGGCCTCGCCGCCAAAGGCGAAACCCAGGTCAACCGCATTTATCACCTGGACCGGGGTTCCGAAAAGATGGACGCGAAGCTGAAGAAGCTTGGAGCGAAGATTCAGCGAGTCGAGGGACAGTAAGGAGACATAATTTATATCAGCAGATTTTGCGAATGTTCGCCGTTTGGCTTCCATCGGCATTAATTCGTGAACAGCCCATAAAATAAAAAACGCGCGCCAGCGAAGGCGCGCGTTGCGTTTCCCCACCAGTGTCCTGGCGTTTATGCAGCAAGAAGTTCGCGGCTTTTTTTGAGGATCCGCGCCTGGCGCCGGTTTTGCAGCACGGCGACGGCGGCTTTTTCCTCAAAAAGCACCGGAAAAACGAGCAGTGGCGCGGGCGTGGTCCACGCGAGCGCGGCGGCCTCATTGGCGGCGTCGCGCAGGGGCGCATCCCATTTGGCGCCGGCTTCCCGTTGCCGGAGTGCCAGCAACCTGGCCTTGAGCCGTTCAAATTCAATTTCATGAATGGCGCGAAACGCATCCACCGGCTTCAATTCGAACCGCGTATCGGCGGCGAACTCGGCCTGCAGGGCTATCTTTTTCGTGTTCATGTTGTTCCTTTCGTTGTTATTAAAAGCGAAAAACCCGCGATTGACAGGCAATCGCGGGTTTCAAGAAATTCTTGGTTCAATCACCGTTTCATTCCCGCGATGCCTTTAGAATGAATGCGCGCAGACATGGCCATCCAGCCAGTGACAGACGCAGACATCAGTTTGACAATCGTCTTTTGCATTTTTAACTTTAAATTGGTTAAACCAATTGAGCCTATATAAAACTATAACTGGCGCCGTTTGTCAAAAAGAATTTCCGTGCAAATTGCCTTTTGCCTGGCCGGGATGTAGTTTATTGCAATTATGAGCGATAAACCCTTGAAAATGGTGAAGTGCGGCTGGTGCGAAAACACCATGTTTATACCGGGGGATTTGGCCCCGCTGGCCACCGAGCCGTGCACCAAGTGCGGGCATCCGGTCATGATGCCTATGCAACTGCGGCAGTTTGAGTTGCGCAGTGTCATCGGTTCAGGCGGCAACGGAAATGTCTATCGGGCGTGGGACACCACACTGGAACGGATGGTGGCCGTAAAGCTCATGAAAAAGGAGTTGATGGAGGACCCGAAGGCAATGGAAGCCTTTTATCGCGAGGCCCGGGCCTGCGCGAGGCTCAACCATACGAATATCATCCACATCTACACGTTTGATGAATGGGAAAACCAGCAGTACCTGGTCATGGAACTGGCCGACCGCGGAAGCCTGGACCAGCGCATTGACAAGTTGCGCGTCCTTCCCGAGTTGGACGTGCTGGACATCGGAATTAAAATCGCGTCCGCCCTGGACATGGCGCTTAAATACAATCTGCTCCATCGAGATATCAAGCCGGGCAATATTTTGTTCAACGCCGACCATGAACCCAAGCTTGTGGATTTTGGCCTGGCGCGGAAAGTGGATGCGGAGGTTGAAGCAGGCGACGTAACCGAAGGCACGCCTTATTATGTTGCTCCTGAAAAGATCAAGCGCGAGCCGGAGACATTTCTATCCGATATGTACAGCCTGGGGGCGACGCTTTATCACGCGGTAACCGGGCACGTGCCTTTTGACGCTCCCACTGTTGAGGAATTGGTGGAGGCCCAGGTGCGCACCCAATTAACTCCGCCAAACCTCGTGGTGCCGGAAATCACCCAACCCACGAGCGACGCACTGGTTCGTTCCCTGGCGAAAAATCCGGCTGATCGGTTCCTCAGTTACGATGAGTTTATCATGGCGCTCGAAGCGGCCCGCAGCCTCCTGTTGCGGATGCAATCGCAGGGCCCCCCGCAAAAACCCAAAGCCCTGACGAGCTGGTGGCGAAGACAGTAGAAATGGATTAGTGAATTGACGGAAACTTGCGGAATGCCCGAACGCGGGGTTTACTCATCCGCAAAGCCATGAATCCATCAAACCAATCAGGAGAGCTTCCCGTAGGTTTCCTCGATGACCTGCTTGAACGTGTTGTCGCCCATTTGAATGATGCCCATCTCGCGACGCGCGTTCTCCGCTGAATCGCTGGCGTGCGCGGCGTTAACCATGATCGTCGAGCCGAATTCGCGGCGAATCGAGCCTGGCGGCGCTTTGGACGGGTCCGTGGGGCCGAGGACATCGCGAATTTTGCGCACGGCGTTCACGCCCTCATAAACCAAGGCAACGCATTTTTCCGTGCCAGGCTTCCTGGCATCCTGTTCATCGGCCACTTCAGACGGCGAGCGCCCGGACATAAACCGGACAATATTATCAAACTGATTGTCTCCAAAAATCGGGCCAAGGGTGTCGCCCAGGACTTTTTGCTGCGCCGGCGGGATGACAAAACCCAGTTCCTTTTCCAGCGTCTCTTTTGCCCGGCTGCCGATTGTGTCATTCAGCTTGGAGCGAAGAAATTCGCGCACCGGTCCGTAAAATTCAGATGCCTGCGCGGTGCTCATGTGCAAAACCTTCGCGGCGACAATGTAGAGCCCTGTCCGAGAGAAGAAGTCGATGACATTGCCCGGGCGCCCTGTCGGAAAACGAAAATTGTCGGGCTTGATGAGCACCAGCGTGCGCTCGGGTACTTCGTTGGCAGGATACGCTATGACATTATCCAGCACCCCGCCGTCTTTGTCGGAATAGCGCGCCCACAGTTTGAGTTTCGTTTCCGCCTCGGCATCATTGGGTGACGCCAGAACTGCCGGCTCGAAGTAGCGGACGTGATCGGTCTCGTCGTCGGTAATCAAGTCGCCGTAGGTTCCGCGAATGGTTTCCCCGCCGGTTCGGCGTTCGGGGCTCAAATTGCCAACGACCGCGCGGACCTTGCGGACCGCCTCGTCGCCGCGAAAGAGCATCATCATGACCCGCCGACGGCGGCCGGTCTTGGGATCGGGCGAAAAATTATGGAGGATGTATTCTTTTAGGAGTTCCTGGATCTTCCGGTCCTGGGGATCATGGGCCGAAATGATATTATCAGCATATTCCCGCACCAGTTCGAGGCTGGGAGCGAACATGCGCATTGCGCATAATTCCAGCCCGGTGCGGGAAATAAGGCGGCTTAGAACTCCGCCCGTGCGTGATTTGTGGAGCGAATAAGGCGTGATAATGACATACGCAAGCTGTGATGGTACCATATTAACCTGTGGCCGGAGTATTGGATGGGGTTGGCGATGGCGGTGGAACTTCGGTCTTTGCCGGGCGTGATTCACCGGCGGCGGCTTTGCCCAAAATCTTGAACATAACGGTGCCGCAAGTAGGGCACTTGCCCTTAATCGCCTTGCGCCCGTTTTTCATTGTCTCTTCGACACCATTGGCGATTTCTTTTTTGGCTTTGCACTTAACGCAATATCCTTCGGCCATAAAAACTTTTACCATTCGCGCTTCATGCCCGAATGGTCCACATAGCTTAACTAAGCCCCTTTTGAAGCGCAACCCGGAAAGAACACGTTGTAAATACCTTAAATACAATGACTTTTGAACTGGCCATACGGCTTGCGTTTAAAGAGAGCGGAGGACCATCATCGCGCCGTCCCATTGGCCAAAGACGGCAAATCCGCCCTTAAGGAGCGGATTATTGCCTGAAATGAAGGCAATCTGGACCACTTTTGATCAATGATAACAGGTTCGAACTTTACGGATGTTATTGCCTCAGTTCCGCGCTGCTTGGGCATTATTTGGTAGAGCCTGGCCGATTCTCGGACCGGCAACCAACTGGCGTTTAGGGACGTCGCCACTCCCGATGATGAAGATCGCAAGCCATCGGACCAGTTTAAATTAGGAGTGCCTTATAATATATAACGAAAAAATAAAAAAGTCTCATTTTAAACCAAGGCCGATTTTGATTGCTAACCGAGCGAATTGCGCGAGAAAACTCCGTAAATTTCAATTTTCTGTTTACAAAAACCAGTTGGCCGAATCCGGTTCGAATTGACACGCCGGAGGGGGGATATCAAACTTTTCCAATATGCAATTCGTGGAACACTCTGCTCGTTGGCTGTGCAAGCATCGCCGGTCGTGGCCATGCCGACAGCTTGGAAAGCTGGCATTTTTGATTTGGCGGGCGTACGAAAATCGGGACTTCAACATGGAAACCAATGGTGAAACATGGTGTTTGAAGCGGTTGACGGAAGGGCATATTACAATATCCTGCGCGTTCGATGTGGGAGCCAATGTTGGAGACTGGACGCTGGCTTGCCGGCAACATCATCCGCGAAGCGTC
The DNA here is from genome assembly GCA_035945915.1 of Verrucomicrobiia bacterium. GTDB lineage: Bacteria > Verrucomicrobiota > Verrucomicrobiia > Limisphaerales > UBA11358 > UBA11358. The sequence continues at coordinate 7,177 of DASYZW010000535.1, forward strand.
ATTCATGCATTTGAGATCGCCGCGCCCATTTTTGACCGGTTGCAGCGCCATGTGGGCAACCAACCAAATACGATTCTGAATTCTTTCGGGCTTTCGAACCAAGCCGAGGAAATCGATTTATTCCTGCCGGAAGCGGAAAAGGAAATCGGACGGGCAACGTCCTATAAGGATCATCTTGACCCTGCGTTTGAAATACCAGGACAGGAACCGACGTCATTCCAGAAGATACGGAGCAAAGTGATTCGCGGTGATGACTATGTCAAAACCAGCAAAGTCCAAATGATTGATTTCTTGAAAATTGACGTGGAAGGAATGGAAGAATCCGTCCTGCTTGGTTTATCTGAAACATTTGCCGCGCGAAGAGTCCGAATCGTTCAATTCGAATACAATACGACCAATATTGTTTCAAAATTTCTCCTGCGCAACGCATATCAATTTTTTAACACTCACGGCTACATTGTCGGAAAGCTCTATCCCAATTATATCGAATTCCGGGATTATCACTATCGCCATGAGGATTTTTGCGGCCCAAATATGATTGCTGTACGAAACGACGATCGCGAACTGCTAAAGTTGCTGGGACCTTGATGAATTTTATTGACGGGGCAATTGACAACCCAGTTCCAAATCAAACTTCCAAAAAATCTTTGTAATGGGGAACGAGGATTTCCGAGTTCGGTTTCATCGTCCGGAGAGTATCGGCGTGCGCGAGACATTGGGATTCTTCGCCGTGGATGCAGATGATCTTCTTGAGGCTTCCGGACATGCGCTCGACATAACGTTTCAATTCGTTTTTGTCGGCATGCCCGGAGTAGGAATCAATTGAGGCGACCTTTGCGCGGACCTGGTGGGGTTCGCCGAAGATATTGACGGGGTTTTTACCGGCGAGAATTTGGGCGCCGAGGGTGTTTTCGGCACAGTAGCCGATGAAGAGGATCAAATTGTTTGGAAAACTGATGTGGTTCTTCAAATGATGGCGGATGCGTCCCGCTTCAGCCATGCCGGAGGCGCTGATAATAATCGCAGGTTCCTTGAGATCATTCAGTTTCCTGGATTGCTCGACATCCCTGATATAAGTCAGGTTCGACATGCCGAAGGGGTTTTCCTTTTCGTGCAAAAACTTATTGATCGTTTCGTTAAAACATTCCGGGTGCAACCGATAAATTTCCGTGGCGTTTACGCTCAGGGGACTGTCTACGAAGATCGGCGCGCGCGGTAGTTTGCCCGCCAAAGCGAGTTGGTGGAGAACATAAACGATTTGCTGTGTGCGCCCGACCGAAAAGGCCGGAATAATGACTTTGCCCTTTTGGTTCAATGTTTCGGAAACCAATCGGCACACGGCCTCCGCGGCGTTGTCGCGCGGGGCATGCTCACGCCCGCCGTAAGTGGATTCGATCTGCAGGAAATCCACATTGTCGGTGGGCGCAGGGTCGCGAAGAATATCGTCGTTTCCCCGGCCGACGTCTCCGCTGAAGAGCCAGCGAAATTTTTTGCCTTCCTCGGCGATATCGAGGATAACCTGCGCCGAGCCAAGGATATGGCCGGCATCGCGAAACGTCACGGTCACGCCGTCCAGAACCTGGATTGGCCGCTCATAATTAACCGAAAGAAATTGTTCCAGGACCTTCTCCGCATCGGCGACCGTGTAGAGCGGTTCCACCGGAGGAAGACCGTGTTTGGCTCGTTGTTTGGAAACGAAAGCGGCGTCATCCATCTGGATTTTTGCCGAATCCACGAGCATGATGCTGGCAAGATCGCGCGTGGCGAAAGTGCAATAAATATTGCCCGTGTAACCCTGGCGGCGAAGGTTGGGCAAATTGCCCGCGTGGTCCATGTGGGCATGACTTAGAACGACCGCGTCGATTTGATTGGGAGCGAACGGAAAGCAACAATTCCGAGCGGTCTCCTCCTCCCTATGGCCTTGAAAAAGACCACATTCGAGCAGCAACTTTTTGCCGTTGACCTCGAACAGATACATCGAACCAGTCGTGGTGCGCGACGCGCCCAGAAAATGAGCTTTCATGTTTTAATCGGGTTGATGACTTGCGTTTCGCGTGAAATTTCCATGTGAAAAAGGCCCGACGCGATCGCAGCGGCGCCGGGGCTATGGATGTCGGTATATGATCCGTGCCTTATTGAGGTCGTAGGGAGACATTTCCACATTCACTTTATCGCCGACGGAAATCCGAATGAAATTTTTCCGCATTTTCCCGGA
>DASYZW010000536.1:0-4204 GCA_035945915.1 Verrucomicrobiia bacterium
CGCCGCAACTCCTGGCGTTTACTCGTTCGATGTCGTCATCACGAACGCGTACGGGATGACAACCGGTTCCATTTCCACGCTTACGGTTCTCGCTCAACCCACCACTGCCTCCGCCGCAGCGATTCGCAACCTGGATCCAGCCGGTTATTGGCCATTGCAGGAAACCAACAGTCCGGCGCCGGTCATGATCGAAACCAACCTCGGTTCACTGGGCGCGCCCGGTAATGCTTACTATCCAAATACGAATTCACCGTATATCACCCTCGGCGTTCCGGGCGCGCTGGCTTCAGACACTGATACCGCTGCCACGTTTAATTCCGGCGGCCAAACCTGGGCCTTCGTTCCGCGCTCCACGCCTGCGTTGACGATCGCGCCGCCTTTCACTTTGGAAGCCTGGTTCAAGCCGCAAAACAGTGTTTATGGTGTCATCCTTGGTGAAGGCGGAGGAGCGAGTTTAAATGGAGGCCCCACCTATGGCGGATTTCAATTCGGTTGGGCTGGCGGCAATCAAACCCGCTTTGAACTGCAACTCTACAGTTATGGTATTAACAAGTTTGCCGCCATTGATACGCCGTCCGGTTATGCGACTGGCAATTGGTATCATTATGTGGCTACCTACGACACCGCATCCAACGCCGTGATCTACATCAATGACGTTCTCGCTGCAGCCGGTAAATTGGCTTTCGTTCCGGACACGTGGTCACCGCTCACAATCGGCAACGGCAAATGGACAGGCATTTCCGCCGCGCGCGGCGTGAGCGGAACAATCGATGAATTGGCCGTTTATACGAATGTGCTGAGCGCCGCCGAAATTGCCGCCCATTTTGCCGCAGGCACAAACGCGAATCCCGCAACTTCATACAAACAGACCATTCTCAACGATTATCCCCTGCTCTATTACCGAATGGATAATCCGGTTTACGTAACGCCAAATGCCGCGGAGTCGCCGATGGCAGTGAATTACGGCTCGACGACCGTTGAGGGAGCATTTTTGCCCGGGACCGTGCCGGGCGGTGTTGGTGGTCCGGCTGTCCCCGGTCTTGGACCAGCGCCGATCGCTTCCCCGATGAATGGTATATTCTCGTGCATCGACGCCGGGTACGACCCGACCTTTAATCCGGCTACCGGCCAGCCGTTTACTGCATTTGTTTGGTTTAAGGGAAATCCCGCTGATAATCGAATGCAGACTCTCATGGGTCATGGCAGCAATTCCTGGTCGCTCGCCGTCAATGGCGCAAATGGCCGGCTCGTTTGGAATTCAGGCGCCGGCTCGATTACTTCCAGCAGTGCCTATAACGATGGCGGTTGGCATCAGTCCGCCGGGGTTTATGACGGAACGGAGAATTATTTATATGTGGATGGCGCCCTCGCTGCGTCCAGCCCAGCAACCGGCTCGATCACGGGCAGCATGGATGACCTCTACGTCGGTGGCGACCCCGATTTCACTGTTATTGGCTTGAACGAACGGTACTTTGCCGGTGCGTTGGCCCAGGCGGCTTTTTTCACCAACGCGCTGTCGTCCACGCAAATTCAATCGATCTATCTTGCGGCCACAGCTCCAACACCGCCCGCATTTGAAGCATTAACGCAATCCAGTAATCAACTGGAATTGAACTGGACCTACGGCACGCTTCAAACATCGACAAACGTCCTGGGTCCGTATCTGAATGTCATCAATCAAGAAGTTCCGTTCCTGGTCCCGACTACCAACGCCCAACAATTTTTCCGATTGCGGTCGTATTGACCGGTCTTAATTCAACAGCCATTCCCCGACCCGAATCCACAACGGGATTGTCACGATCCCCAAAAGTGACGTACCCAAAGCAACGCGCACAGCCACGCGCGCATCGCCGCCGTAATGCTTTGCCAACACGATCGGCAGGACGGCTGAAGGCATCGCGCCCTGGAGAATCAAAACCCGTTTTAAATCCAGCGAGCACGGACAATACTTCGCCACCAACATAAATAGCGAGGGCATCACCCCAAGCCGCACGAGGGATGAAGCCAGCACCACGCGCACGGCATTTCCTCCACGCGCTTCGTCAAAATGATCCGCCACAATTGCGCCTATCAAAATCAGCGCCATCGGAATCGCGCTTTGCCCAAACCAATGGATACCAGTCAGGAAAATATTATCCACAACCATCAATGTTGCCGGCGGATGAACAAGCGCTCCCAGGAAGTTCAATGCGAGCGCCGAAAGCAGCGCAACAAGCGGAGCATTTACAATGCGCTTCCAGCCGCCGCCTACGCCCCGGCCGGTGAGCACCGCGATTCCCAGTGTCCACATGGCCATTTCTGTCCCGACATTGTGCACGAACAAAACGCCCAACGTGCTGGAATCGAACAGCGACAGGCACAGTGGAATGGTGAGATAGGCGTAATTTTGCAGACCGGTAAGGAAGACGAAGGTTCGCCGCTGCGGCTTTGCATTCACGCCCGCCGGTCTGGCAAAACAACGGGCTGCGCCCATCCCCGCAGCCACCATAATGTAGCCCAGCAATGGCGGCAGCAGGAGATTTTCCGGACGGCGCAAGGCGGCATTGTTAATGACCGAATCAAAAATTAAAGAGGGCAGTAGTAGATTGATCGTGAGCCGCATGAGGCTCTGGTCCGCATCCGCGGTCAGCCAACCGCGCCGCCTGAACCAAAAACCGACTCCCATGATCCCAAATATCGGAAGGACCGCCGTAAGCACCGTCAGAAATTCGTTCATCAGGATTTTTTAAGATAGACCGCCGCAATTTTTCCGGCCAATTGAACCGCAAATCCACCTTCGTCGGTGTTCGATAAGACGATGATGAAAAGATGGTCGTCCGGATACAATTCATTCGCGGCGGAGAACCCGCTGGTAACGCCCCCGTGACCGATATTCTTATGGCCGTCCAGGGTTCCTAAAAACCAGCCGAAACCATAAGTGCTCGATCCGTCTTCCGAAACCGGCACCGCCCGTCCGTCATTCAGGCGCGCAGGCGTCCACCAGAGTTTCTTTGACGTTTCATCGAGAACGCCACCATCCAACAGTGCCACATCCCATTTCGACAGGTCTGAAACGGTCGAAACCATGGTGCCGGCTGAAAACAAGTCCGTGAGATCGTAATCGCGGTTCTCATACGTGCCATGGTCGAAAACATAGCCCGCCGCCCGATGCGGAATCACGTTCACCGGATCACGAAATGCGCTGTTGGTCATTCCCAACGGGCTAAAGATATTTTGCCGCAGAAACGACAAGTAATCCTCGCCGCTTACGTTTTCGACGATATATCCGAGGAGGCTATAGCCGGCATTGCAATAGGACCATTTTTCGCCGGGCTTAAAATCCGGCGGATGCCGGCCAAGCCGCCTGATGAATTGTGCCTGCGTCAGATGCTGCCGCAGTTCGAATCCGTCCATGTCATCGTAACTGTGAATCCCCGACGTGTGGGAAAGCAAGTGCCGGATTTTGATATTGGCCCAGGCCGAAGCGGTGTTCGTTAGATATTTGCTGATGTTATCGTCCACGGAAAGCTTGCCCTGCTTCGCCAGCAACAAGATGCTGGCGGCCGCGAATTGTTTGGAAATGGAACCGATTTCAAAAACGGTATCCTGCTTCACCGGCGCATTCCATTCGAGGTTCGCGTACCCGCCGTAAAAACTCTTCACCATCCGGCCGTCTTTCCATACCACGCAGGCCACACCCGGCACATGGTGTTGTTGCATCTGGCTTTTAATCAACTTGCCCACTTCGTCCGCCCGCGCGCCCGGGATCATCAGTAGAATCATCAAGCCAGCCTGGACGCCCGCTTTCAAAATTCGCATCCGGCAACATTAGGGATGCATAGCGGTGTTCTCCAGTGGAAAATGTGATTGATTACCGGACGGTCAAAGGGTAGTCACTTCATGCGACTACGCGACAGGATCATTGAGCACTATGCTGAGTCAAGCTGTCCACGTAAATCATTAATAATCAGGAACTCGTGACCTCTTTTCCTAAAACGAAACGGACCTGCGCTTCAATTGCCGCGGCCCTGCTGGGCGCCCTCATTTTCACGGCAATTGCGCCCATGACTCTAAATTCCGCGCCAACCTGGGACGGAAAGGTCCTGGAAATTCAAAATAGCCGTGGAACACTGACCGTGACACCGTTGTCCGACGACGTCATCCGCGTCCACTTCACAAAGAGGAATTCCGCAGAAAATGATCGTTCCTACGCGGTCATCAATCG
>DASYZW010000537.1:0-7027 GCA_035945915.1 Verrucomicrobiia bacterium
ATGCCCTGGAACCAATCGCCGTGGCGCTCGGGGACCCGCCCTATGTTGAGACTTCGCCCACACGCGGCGCCTTCGTCATCGCCCAAACAAATGCGACTGCGGAAATCATTTTGGACACCAACGATTTTCCCGGCGTGCAAATCGCAGCCAACAATTTGCGTACAGACATTTCCCGCGTGACAAGCAGGGTTCCCGGACTTGGAAACACTCTGTCAAATGACGATGCCAGCCCCATTCTCATCGGCACGCTGGGGCGCAACCGATGGATCGATGCCCTCGTCCGCGAACGAACGATCGATGTTTCGCGCATCTCCGGAAAATGGGAATCCTGGTTGACCCAGGTCGTTCCCCGGCCATTCCCGGGTGTGAAAAAGGCGCTCGTCATTTGCGGCAGCGATAAGCGCGGCGCCATCTTCGGCATTTATGATTTATCGGAAAATATCGGCGTATCGCCATGGTATTTCTGGACGGATGTCCCGCCGAAACATCACGAGGCGCTATTCGTAAAGGCCGGGCAATTCGTCCACGGACCTCCGGCTGTCAAATATCGCGGCATTTTCTTAAACGACGAAGCGCCGGACCTCACGGGCTGGGCCAAAGAAAAATTCGGCGGCTATAACCACGCATTTTACACAAATGTTTTCGAACTGCTCCTGCGGCTCAAAGCGAACTACCTGTGGCCGGCCATGTGGGACAATTGTTTTGGCGAAGACGACCCGCTCAACGCCAAACTGGCCGACGAGTACGGAATTGTCATGGGTACGTCCCATGTGGAACCGATGATGCGGGCGGACAAAGAATGGGGCCGCGCCGGATTCGCCGCGCATGAATGGAATTTTCAAACGCATTCCAACGAGCTGAAAAATTTCTGGCGCGAAGGCATCGAGCGAAACCGCGACTACGAAAAAATCATCACCATCGCGATGCGTGGGAAAATCGATACCCCCATGTCGCCCACGGCGAATATCGGCTTATTGGAGGAAATTGTGGATGCGCAGCGGCAAATCATCGGCGATGTCCTGCACACGAACGCTGCCGACGTTCCGCAACTTTGGGCTCTCTACAAAGAGGTGCTCGAATACTATGAAAAGGGAATGCGAGTCCCCGATGATGTGACCCTGCTATGGTGCGACGATAATTGGGGCGACATCCGGCGGTTGCCTTCATTTGCCGACCGCAATCGACCGGGCGGGTCGGGAATTTATTATCACTTTGATTACGTTGGCGGCCCTCGAAATTACAAATGGATTAACTCCGTCCAAAACGAAAAAACCTGGGAACAAATGGAACTGGCGTATCACTATGGCGCCGACCGGATCTGGATCGTAAATGTCGGTCATTTGCAGCACGTAACGTTTCCCACGGAATTCTTCCTGACCCTCGCCTGGGACCCGAGGAAATGGACGGCAGATAAAGTGCCGGCCTTTTCAGAAATGTGGGCCGAGCGTGAATTTGGAAAAGAGCTTGCGCCCGAGATCGCGGATGTGATGTCCAGATATACGAAGGATAGCGCGCGGCGCAAACCGGAACTCCTCTCGCCTGAAACATATAGTCTCGTCAACTATGACGAAGCGGCTGAGGCCCTGGCTGAGTGGAGACAGCTTGCCGTCGAAGCGAATGACATTTACCAAAAGCTGCCCTCCGACGAGCGCGACGCCTTTTACGAAACAATCCTGTATCCGGTCGAGGCCGGCAAAAATCTCAATGAACTTTACATCGACGCGGCCAAAAACCGTTTGTTCGCCGCCCAGGGCCGCGCGAGCGCAGATGACTATGCCGCGCGTGTCCGTGAATTGTTCGCTGCCGATTCAAGCCTATCGGTCTATTACAATCACACTCTCGCAGGCGGAAAATGGGACCATATGATGGATCAAACGCATATTGGCTATACTGGCTGGCAACAACCGGAGACAAACATCATGCCGCAAGTCACGAGGATAGAGGCGTCTGAACCGGCCAAATTAGGGGTTGCCGTTGAAGGATCCGAACGTGTCTGGCCGGGATCTTCGGGAGAAGCCGTGTTGCCAATGTTCGATAAGTTTAACCAGCCAACCCATTACATCGACATTTTTAACAAGGGAAAATCGCTAATGACCGTCACAGTTCAGGCCAGCGCGCCCTGGATATTGGTCGGTGAGAATTCGAACGAAATCCCGCAAAGGGATTCAACCGGTGAATCGATTGAGAATGAAAATCGATTTCCAGTAAAGATCGATTGGACCAGCGCACCCGAAGGCACAACCAATGGCTTCGTAAAAATCAGCACGGAAAAAAACACCGTCTTGGTCAGGGTCCCCGTTTTTAACCCGCGAAAGCCATCGCGCCGGTCGATCAAAGGTTTTGTCGAAGCAGACGGTTATGTTTCCATTGAAGCGGCCCACTTTACGCGCAACGTCCGTGCGTACCATGCGCGATGGAAACTCGTCCCGAATCTGGGGCGAACTCTCTCATCCATGAGCATTTTTCCCGTCACCGCCCCGAGCGTCACTCCGCCGGACAATTCACCGCGCCTGGAATATAAAATGTTTCTGTTCGATTCGGGACCGGTTGAAGTTGAAACCATGCTTTCGCCAACGCTGAATATTGTTTCCGGACGCGGATTACGGTTTGCGCTCTCATTCGACGACCAACCCCCGCAAGTAATAACCGCGGTGCCGGAGAATTATGCCGCCGGGGACGGAAATCACGATTGGGAACGCACCGTCGCCGATGGCGTTCGAATTATCAGAACACCATTCTCTATATCCAAAGCAGGCCAGCACACCTTAAAAATCTGGATGGTTGACCCCGGCGTCGTCCTGCAAAAAATTGTAATCGATTGCGGCGGACAGCGCCCCAGCTACCTCGGCCCTCCCGAAAGCTTTCACAAAATATCCCGGTAGGGCAGGCTCCGCCTGCGAGAGAATTCGGGCGGTGCTGCGTGGATAGAATTATCCATGCGATTGCGATTGAAATGGATGCACGGGATATTCGAGCATATTGTCGAAATCGCGAATGAAGAAACCGAAGCCAGCCCCGGTGCCGCTTTATAAAAATCCGGATGCCCGTGTCGAAAACCGTGTCAAAGATTTACTTGGCCGGATGACGCTCGAAGAAAAGTCGGCGCAAATGCTGTGCATTTGGCAGGAGAAAAAGACCAGGCTCCTGGACGAGAACGGAAACTTTGATCCTAAAAAGGCCGCGAAATATTTCAAAAAGGGCGCCGGAATCGGCCAGGTTGGCCGGCCCAGCGACGCGGGCAGTCCGCCGACCGAGCCGTGGAAAGGCAAAAACGCGCGGGCAATGGCCGAATTAACCAACGCCATCCAAAAGTTTTTTATCGAGAATTCGCGCCTGGGCATACCGGTCTTTTTTCACGAGGAATGTTTGCACGGCCACGCCGCGCAGGATGGAACGAGTTTTCCCCAGCCGATCGCCCTGGCGGGGACGTTCAACCCGGCGCTCGTCGAAACGCTTTTTACGATGACCGCGGCCGAAACACGCGCGCGCGGGGCGCACCAGGCCCTGACGCCCGTGGTGGACGTGTCGCGCGACCCGCGGTGGGGCCGCGTCGAGGAAACTTACGGCGAAGATCCTTGCCTCGTCTCGCATATGGGAATCGCCGCCGTTCGCGGTTTCCAGGGAGATTCCCGTTTCAAAAATAAAAATCGCGTCATCGCCACGCTCAAGCATTTTGCCGCGCACGGCCACCCTGAATCCGGCATGAACTGCGCGCCGGCCAATATCTCCGAACGGGTCTTGCGCGAGACATTTTTGTCCACGTTCAAAGACGCCATCCAAAAAGCCGGCGCGCTCAGCGTCATGGCCAGTTACAACGAAATCGACGGCGTCCCCTCTCACGCGAACGAATGGCTGCTGCGAGATGTCTTGCGCGATGAATGGAAATTCAAGGGTTTCGTCGTTTCCGATTATTACTCGATTTGGGAACTGCACTATCGACCGGACACCCACGGCCATTTCGTGGCACGCGACCGCCGCCACGCCTGCGAACTGGCAATCAAGGCAGGCGTCAACCTCGAATTTCCCGACCCGGACTGTTATTTGCACATCGCCGACCTCGTGCGAAAAAAGGTCCTGAAAGAGTCCCAATTGGACGAACTCATTGCGCCCATGTTGCATTGGAAATTTCAGATGGGCCTTTTTGAAGACCCTTATGTGGACCCGGCCGCGGCGGAGAAAATTACGGGTTGCGCGCCGCACCGGGATTTGGCCAGGCAGGCCGCGCGCGAATGCATCACACTCCTTAAGAACGAAAACAACCTGGCGCCGCTGGATTTGCAAAAGTATGGAACAATCGCCGTAATCGGCCCCAACGCCAATCGGAGCTTGCTGGGCGGTTACAGCGGCGCCCCCAAACGCGATGTCACCGTGCTGGAAGGTATCCGGGCCAGGGTCGGCAATCGCGCGCGGGTGCTGTACAGTGAAGGTTGCAAAATTACGGTCGGCGGGTCATGGCAACAGGACGAAGTCGTCCCCAGCGATCCGGACGAAGACCGGAAGCAAATCGCGGAAGCCGTCCAGACGGCGAACCGGGCGGACGTCATCGTACTGGCTATCGGCGGAAACGAACAGACGTCACGGGAAGCATGGAACCTGAAACACATGGGTGACCGCGCAAGCCTCGATCTCGTCGGACGCCAAAATGAATTGGTCCAGGCAATGCTGGCCACTGGAAAACCGGTCATCATCTTTCTTTTCAACGGCCGGCCGCTGTCCATTGTCGAGGTCGCCCGCACGGCGCCGGTCATTTTTGAATGCTGGTACCTGGGCCAGGAATGCGGACACGCCGTCGCCGACGTTTTATTCGGGGATTTCAACCCGGGAGGCAAACTGCCCATCACGATCCCCCGATCCGCCGGCCATCTGCCCGCGTATTACAATCACAAGCCGTCGGCGCGGCGCGGCTACTTGTTTGACGACGTTTCACCCTTGTTTGCCTTCGGATTCGGACTCAGTTACACGACATTCAAATTTAAAAGTGTGCGGCTGAAACGGAAATCAATCCGGCGCCACGAATCAACCCGGGTATTAGCGGACATTACCAACACCGGTACGCGCGCCGGGACCGAAACCGTCCAGCTTTATATTCGCGACCTTATTTCCTCGGTCACGCGGCCGGTCAAAGAACTGAAAGGTTTTCAAAAAATTGAATTGCAACCGAGAGAAACCAAAACCGTCACTCTCGATATCACGCCGGAAGCGCTGGCCTTCTATGATGTTCGCATGAAATACGTGGTGGAACCGGGCGATTTTGAAATCATGGTCGGCAATTCTTCGCGCGACTGCGATTTGCAAAAGGTGATTTTGAAAGTAGAAGCATGAACCAGAAACTGTCATTCGTCGAAAAAGCCGGCTACAGCGCCGCCGATTCCGCCGCGAACTTCGTCTTCATGACGATGATTCTGTTCCAGACAAATTTTTATACGGACGTATTCGGCCTCTCCGCCAGCGTCGCGGCGGCCATCCTGCTGTGGCCGCGTCTTTGGGATGCCGTCGCCGACCCGATTGTGGGTGTCCTGGCTGATCGCACTCAAACGCGCTGGGGAAAATTCCGTCCCTGGATTTTGTTCACGGCCGTTCCTTGGTGCGTCATCATGATTCTGGCTTACACCACACCCAAAGGCTGGAGCATGGCCCCGATGATTGCCTACGCGGTGATCACGAACACCCTGCTGATGACGATTTACTCGATGAACAATATGCCATACGCCGCGCTGGGCGGTGTCATGACGGGCGATATCGTTGAACGCGCGAAATTGAATTCCTACCGGTTCATCGCTGTCAACGCCGCGCAATTTATCGTCGGCGGCTTCACCCTTCCGCTGGTCGCCAAATTTGCGGCCGGCCACACGCGCCAATACGGATGGCAAATGACGATGACGCTATGGGCGGTCCTCTGTCTCCTCCTCTTTTTAATCACGTTCGCCACCACGCGCGAACGGATCCAGCCCGTCAAGAGGGAGAAGTCTTCCCCAAAACGGGATTTTGCCGACCTGCTCAAAAACACACCGTGGCGCGTGATGTGGTGCTGGACGCTGGTGCATTTCGCCATTCTCTCCTTTCGCGGCGGCGCCCTTTACAATTACTATCATCATTATGCGGACAAAGCGGCCATGTACGCGTGGCTGCAAAAGTTCGGGTTGGTTGCGGCCCCCGGCGCGGCCCCGCGCGGCGGCATTTTAGAAACGCTCGGGTATATCGTCCATGGCGACCCTTCCAGCCTCGCCAATTCAAACGTAGCTGACGTGTTTAACAGCTTCATCAACATGCTCAGCACCGGCATCACGATCATTGTCATCATGCTGTGCGCGCCCCTGGCCAAAATGTTTGGAAAAAAAGCCGTGTCCGCCACCGGCTTCGCCTTCGCCACCATCGGCTCGCTGGCGTTCTACCTTCTTGCCCCGACCAACGTCTGGGGAATGATCGCCATCACCGCTTTTGTTTCGATTGTTTACGCCCCGACGATTCCCCTGACCTGGGCGATTTTCGCCGATGTCGCGGACTTTTCGGAATGGAAAGTGGGACGCCGCTTCACGGGCATGGTCTTCGCCACGATCGGTTTCGCGCTCAAGGCGGGCCTCGCGCTCGGGTCGGCCTCGTTCCTTAAAATCATGCAGTGGTTCTTTAATTACGACACCCAATTGCCGGACGCGCTCAGCGCCGTGCAGGGGTATCGCGCCTGCAGCGGCGTTGTGGTGGGTGTGCTGTTCGGCGTCTGCACGGTACTGTTGTTTTCCTACCCGTTGAGCAAACGAGCGACGATCCAAATGGCGGACGACTTGAATGAACGCCGCAAAAACGTAAACGCGCAAGTCCAACTGAAACCCCTATGAAACTGATTCTCTCACTCCTCCTGTCCGCCAGCGTTCTCACCGCGCTTGCCCAGGATTTTCCAACGAGTCTGAAGGACGCTTTTAAAAATGATTTTCGCATCGGCGCGGCGATCAACCAGGCGCAATTCGACGGCGACTCGCCGCGGGAAGCAGAAATTATCACACAACAATTCAACACGATTAGCCCGGAAAAC
>DASYZW010000538.1:0-5405 GCA_035945915.1 Verrucomicrobiia bacterium
GCAGCATGTGACGCCCGAGGCCGTCAATTTTATGGCCCGGCATGGGCGCGGCTTGATTTGCGTGCCAACCACCTCTGAACGGCTCCAGCAATTGGGAATCGAGCGAATGGTCCGCCAAAATCGCGAGAGTTTTGGCACTGATTTCCAGGTCAGCGTGGATGCGGCGCGCGGGGTGACAACGGGTATTTCCGCGGCCGACCGGGCGGAAACGATCCGCATCATGGCCGATCCTACGGCGGTTCCCGAAGATCTCGTCCAGCCGGGACATGTTTTCCCGCTTCGGGCCCGGCCCGGCGGCGTCCTGCAGCGTGCCGGTCACACCGAAGCAGCGGTGGACCTGGCGGAGATCGCCGGCTGCCGCCCGATCGGCATCCTTTGTGAAATATTGAATGACGACGGCACAATGGCCCGGTTGCCCCAATTGTTCAAATTCGCGAAAAAACACAAATTAAAAATTTGCACAATTGAGGACCTGATCCAATACCGGCGCACCCGCGAGAAGCTTGTCGAACGGGTCGAAACCGTCAAAATGCCAACGGACTTCGGGGATTTCGATTTGCACCTGTATCGCTCGAAAGTGGATGGCCAGCATCATGTGGCGTTGGTGCGCGGAAAGGTCGCCGGCAACCAGGATGTCCTCGTGCGCGTCCACAGCGAGTGCCTGACGGGCGACGTCTTTGGCTCGCGCCGGTGTGATTGCGGCCCGCAACTGCACCAGGCAATGCGCCAGGTGTCCGAGGCCGGGCTGGGAGTTATCGTTTACATGCGACAGGAAGGACGCGGCATCGGTCTCGCCCCCAAAATCAGGGCCTATAAATTGCAGGAACGAGGCTACGACACAGTCGAGGCAAACCAAAAGCTCGGTTACGGAATGGACTTGCGCGAATACGGTCTGGGCGCCCAGATCCTTGTTGATCTTGGGCTGAAAACGATTCGTCTTTTGACTAATAATCCCAAAAAGGTGGTGGGATTGGAGGGCTATGGCTTGAAAATTACGGAACAGGTTCCAATCCGCGTTAAACCGAACCCGCACAATGAGAAATATCTAAAGGCAAAGCGCGAAAAAATGGGCCACCTTTTGTAATCGCCTTTTATTTATTCATCTAATACCTCGCCGACCGCATTGGGAACTATTTAATATCCTTAATTTCCCGCGTTTTTTGTTTGCCCACAGTTCGCCCTGACTTTAGTGTCACTGCCCAACGGCCTTCATGGGCCTGCGTCGGAATTGAAAAACAACTATGAAACAACCGCTGTCAAGTGCTGAGTTGGATAAATTGGTTGCCGGATTGAAGAAACTATCGCGCAATCTCTGGTGGTCCTGGGACCAGGAGGCGCAGGACCTTTTTTTACAACTTTCACCGCGCGCCTGGCAGAATCTATATCATAATGCCGCCGCTGTGCTGCGCGAGGTTTCCGAATATGAATTGCGCGTGCACCTTCAGGATGCCAACTTCGAGCGCTGCGTCCGCGCGGTCCTCCGCGATTTTGAAGCGTATTTGAATCAGCAAAACACGTGGGCCCAGGCCAACGCCCCGCATCTGCTCAAAAATCCAGTCGCGTACTTCTCGGCCGAATTCGGATTTCACGAATCGCTCCCCATCTCTGCGGGCGGCTTGGGGATTTTGGCCGGCGACCACGCCAAATCCGCCAGTGACCTCGGCCTCGGGTTCGTTGGCATCAGCTTGTTTTACCGGGAAGGCTACTTCCAGCAAACCATTGATTCAAACAACTGGCAGACCGAATTTTACAATTTAATCCATCCTGAAAATGCGCCCTTGGAACCGGTGCTGGACGAAAAGGGCGAACCCCTCGTTTGCGAAGTCGAGGTCGACTTAAACCGCGTTTTCTTCAAGGCATGGCGCGTGAATGTAGGCCGCGTTTCCGTTTATTTGCTGGATGCGGACCATCCGGATAACGCCCAACATTTCCGCGATCTCACGGCGCGGGTGTACGGCGGCGATAGCACGATGCGCGTGATGCAGGAAATTCTGCTGGGCATCGGCGGCGTTCGGTTGCTCCGCAGGCTCGGCGTCAAGCCGTCCATCTTCCACATGAACGAGGGACACGCGGCGTTTTTGACGCTCGAACTGGTCCGGGAAAAGATGGGCGCGGGCAAGAGCTTCGCGGATGCATGCGCCGCTACCAAAGCTGAGTGCATTTTTACCACGCACACCCCCGTTGAGGCCGGCCACGATCGCTTTAGCCAGGGCCTCATGGACTACGCCCTCCAGCTCTACCGTCAAAAGCTGTCCGTGCCATTTGAGGAGATTTTGGCTCTCGGACGGGTAAATCCCGAGAATCCACAGGAACCATTTTGCATGACCGTGTTGGCGCTTAAACTCTCTCGCGCCGCCAATGGCGTCAGTGAATTGCACGGCCAGGTCAGCCGCCACATGTGGCAGCCGCTTTATCCGGACACACCCGTGGACAAGGTTCCGATCGGCCATATCACCAACGGCATCCATTTGCTCGGGTGGATGAAAGGTTCAGTGCGTCGATTCTGGCGCGAAAAATTGTGCAATGAACAGGACGAGGCCACGCGAATGTGGCATGAAAAATTTGGTCGCGATTGGGCCATGGCCATCAATTCCGGCGAGTTCTGGCAGAAAATGGCGGACCCATCTTTCGTTTCGGACGAGGAACTGTGGGCGTTGCGCTACAGTCTCCGCCGCGAAATGATCGAATTTGTCCGGCGACGTTCCCTCTACATGACGGCCAGGGTTTCTGCGGGCGATTTTATCCGTTTTGACCATCTGCTGAATCCGGACGCATTGACCATCGGCTTCGCCCGCCGCTTCGCTACCTATAAACGCGCGCCGCTTATCTTTCAACAGTTTGATAATATCGTGAAGCTTTGCCAGGAGACTCAACGCCCGATTCAATTTGTATTTGCCGGCAAAGCCCATCCCCGCGACGACGAAGGCAAGCGATTCATCCAGCAGATCATTCACCTGAGCAAGCACAGCGCCCTCTCGAATTATCTCGTCTTTGTCGAAAATTACGACGTCCACGTCGCGCGTCAAATGGTCAGCGGTTGCGATGTTTGGCTGAACAATCCGCGCCGGCCGCTCGAAGCCAGCGGCACCAGCGGCATGAAAGCCGGCTGCCACGGTTGCTTGAACTTGAGCATTCTCGACGGTTGGTGGCGCGAGGGATATGACGGCACAAACGGCTTTGCCATCGGCGAAGATTCGCAGCCCGATAATGTTGCCGAACAGGATCGCGTGGATAGCGCTAACCTCTACCAGGCCCTTACCGAACAAGTGATTCCGCTGTTTTTCGACCGCGACGCCAACGGCATTCCCCGTAAATGGATCCAACGGATTCGGCGCGCGATGGTCACGCTCGTTTCCACGTTCACCACGGACCGCATGGTCAAGGAATACACACGCCGGTATTACGGAGGCAGATAGTTGGGGCGCCCTTAAGATTCTTGTCGGCAGAAACCCGCGCCAGTCTGATTGTAGAATTGGCTCGCAAGATCGCATCAATTCAGACAGAATTCCGTGCTGTATCCATGACCTATTTACAAAAACTCGCCGCTGATACTGCCAACCTTTTTGCAAGGACCTTCGGTCGTCCCGCCCGCTGGATCGTCGCCGCCCCGGGCCGCGTCAATGTGATCGGTGAACATACCGATTACAACGACGGTTTTGTTCTGCCAACCGCCATCGAACGATACGCCGTCATGGCCGCCGACAGGGCGCCCGACGGAAAAAAGGTGATTGAGATTCGGGACGCGTCGGGCGCGGAAACGGCATTCATTGATATGTCGGTTCCGGTTAAGCCGGGCGCGCCCAAGTGGTCAAACTATGCCCGCGGGGTGATCGCCGGCATGCTGGAGCGCGGCATCAATCCCGGCGGCCTCGATGTTTTGCTCAATTCCACTGTGCCTCTCGGCGGAGGGCTTTCCAGCAGCGCTTCACTCGAGGTTTGTACTGCCACGTTACTTGAAGCCGTTTCCGGCCGTACCCTGGTTCCTGTCGAAAAGGCTTTGCTCTGCCAGAAAGCCGAACACGAATTCGCCGGTGTTCCCTGCGGAATTATGGACCAATTTATATCGGTAATGGGGCGGCAGAATAATCTCCTCCTGTTGGACTGCCGCTCACGGGAGACACAACTGGTGCCGATGAACGATCCCGCCGTATCACTCCTGATCGCCAATACGAACGTCAAGCACGAGTTGGCCAATGGTGAATATGGCCGGCGCCGCGCCCAGTGCGAAGCCGCCGCAAAGGTGCTGGGCGTCCCGTCGCTTCGCGAGGCAACCCCCGATGCTTTGGCAAATTCGAAAGACAGAATGGACGAGGTCGTCTTTCGCCGCGCGCGTCACGTCATCGGCGAAATCGAACGCACCGTTCATGCCGCGGAAGCCGTCCGCGCCGCAAATTGGCCTGCCGTGGGCCAGTTGATGTATGCGAGCCATGTGTCATTGCGTGATGATTACGAAGTCAGCTGCAAGGAATTGGATGCGATTGTCGGGATCAGCGAAACCATCGGTTCCAAAGGCGGCGTTTTTGGGTGCCGCATGACCGGCGGCGGCTTTGGCGGGTGCGCCGTGGCACTGGTTAAAACGGAACTGATCGAAGCCATTTCGGAAAAAATTGGAGTCGCGTACAAAAAGACAACGGGAATCGAAGCGACGATTTTTACCACCCGTCCTGCTGCCGGCGCTACCGTCTTAAAGGGTTAATCCCCTAAGCAGGTGCCGACTCTGCGGGCCGCTTCAACCCAGGGATGGTCCGGCGGAACAGTTTTGCGCTTGCCGGCCACTTTTTCCAAAGGCACTGGCTCGGTGCCGTCGCCCCGCGCTGCCACCATGACTCCAAAAACGTTTTCATGGATCAGGTCGGCGCAAGCCGCGCCGAGGCGCGATGCCAGCAGACGATCCGTGGGCGAAGGCGTTCCGCCGCGCTGGACGTATCCCAGGATCGTTACGCGCGATTCCAGGTGCGTCAATTCCTCCAGTTGCCTTGCCAGGCGCATCGTGTTGCCGGTATGCCGTTGCTCCAGGGCGGCCAGCTCGACCTTGGCCTCTTTCTTATCATGCAGCGTTCGCGCTCGCTCGCGTTTGTTTTCCACCAGTTTAAACGCCCGGGCGTCCTCAATGCTCATTGCGCCCTCTGCTACTGCAACAATGCTGAAATTCGTCCCGCGGCCGCTCCGGCGCTTGATGGCTTCGGCAATTTTTACCACGTTATAAGGAATTTCCGGAATCAGGATGACGTCAGCGCCGCCCGCGATGCCCGCGCCGAGAGTCAACCAGCCCGCCCGATGGCCCATGACCTCAGCCACAATGATTCGGTGATGACTGTGCGCCGTGCTATGCAGGCGGTCGATCGCTTCCGTGGCAATGTCCAGTGCCGTCGAAAACCCGAACGTCGAATCCGTCTGCGCCACGT
>DASYZW010000539.1:0-2977 GCA_035945915.1 Verrucomicrobiia bacterium
TGCGACGGGTGGTTTATTGGTGCTGCTCGCCGCTATGACGCTTTCGGTGTATAAGCCGTGGGGGATGACCGCTTATGGCCGGCGCCGGGCGGCGCGGACTTACTCGCCGTCTCATCCGGGCGGCGAGGCTGCGCCGCGGCGAGAGCCGATATTCAAGGCCGACAAACCGGGGTGGAGACATTTCGTTGGGATCCACGTTGCACACGCGGTGGTTATTGTTCTTCTGTCCGTCGCCGTCCTGCACATCACCATCATGCATCATCATTGAACCGATGCGGAGTTTATGGCATTTCTTTCATGGGATATTTGCGCGCCGACGCGCAACTTTCAAATTATAAAGACCATCGGGCTTTTCGTCCTGTCCTCGGCCATGCTGATCAGCGGGCGGGCGCAGGAAACAAACACATTGCTTACGCTGGATAAGACAATTCCGCTGCCGAAGGTCGAAGGCCGGATTGATCACATGGCTGTTGATGTTGCCAGACAAAGATTGTTCATTTCCGCGCTTGGAAACAACACTGTGGAAGTTGTGGACCTGAAGGCCGGAAAACAAATCCAAAGTCTTTCAGGTTTTGCTGAGCCGCAAGGCATCGTTTATGTCCCCGAATTCGACAGGCTATTCGTCGCCAATGGCGCGGACGGAACGTGCCGGATTCTGGACGGCCAATCCTTCGAAACCATTGGCACGGTGGAATTGGGCGATGATGCTGACAATGTTCGGTACGATGAAACCGCCAAAAAAGTTTATGTTGGTTACGGCAGCGGCGCACTGGCGGCGATTGATGCGAAAACCGGCGCAAAAGTAGCTGACATTAAATTGGCCGCGCATCCTGAATCGTTCCGTCTGGAAACGGATAATGCGCGCATTTTTGTGAATGTTCCGGGCGTGGATCAGATCGTAGTTATTGATAGTAAAAAAGGAGCAGTTGTGAACAGCTGGCCGCTCAAGGAAGCAAAATCCAACTTTCCATTGATTTTGGATGAGGCAAATCACCGGTTATTCGTCGGTTGCCGCAGTCCATCCACAGTGCTGGTTTATGATTCTGCGTCAGGTCGTTTAGTGGCCAATATCCCCATTGCACGCGATACGGACGATTTGTTTTACGACGTCCGTAATAGACTGCTGTATGTGTCCTGCGGCAAAGGCAGCATTGAAATCATCAGGCAGAACAACGCGGACAATTATCAAAAACTGGGAACCCTTTCCACTGCGCCAGGCGCGCGCACCTCTCTTTTTATTCCTGAACTGAATCTATTCTGTCTGGCCGTCCCCCATCGTGGAATTCAGCCAGCCGAAATCCGCGTCTTCCAGTCGCAGAAATAAGCGATAGTACGGTTAATACCCCATGGCGAATGCACTATTGCACAGCCTATAATCTCCTAATGAAAAGTGATAAATTCCCCCAAAATCAGAAACCGGCAGGTTCCTCACATCCAATTCCCGTGCTGAGCCCCAGCCAAAACGAAACTAATTTTATCTCCTCATCGGATGAAGTGGCCAGAAGGGCTTACTTTGCTTACGTAAACCAGGGTTCGCCCCAGGGGCATGAGGCACAACATTGGCTGCAGGCAGAAGCGGAATTGGTCCAGGAACGCAACCTCACCCGGGGCCATCATTCGCATCACTGGAATCTGAAATAAATTTTAAAACAATTCACCAAGAAAGGTCCATTTATGAAATCTAATGTGGTTCAACTGGCGGAAGCACCCAAAATGTATGAAACCGAAAACGATATTTCTCTCAAGCGCCGGTCTGAATTGAGCGCGCTGATGAACCAGCGGCTGGCCTCTGCCGTTGATCTGCGAACGCAGATGAAGCAGGCGCATTGGAACGTAAAGGGTCCAAACTTTATTGGGTTGCATGAACTGTTCGACCAGGTAGATGAAGCCGTGGAATCCTATGTGGACATGATTGCCGAACGCATTGTGCAACTGGGCGGCATCGCCGAGGGGACGGCACGCATGGCCGCATCGCGCACTCGCCTGGCCGAATATCCACTGCAAGTCGCCGAAGGCGCGGCGCATGTTGAAGCCGTTGCCCGCGCGCTTTCCACCTTCGGACAAGAGGCTCGCGGCACAATCGAGGAAGCCAATGCTCTGGACGACGCGGACACTGCAGATCTATTCACCGAGGTTTCCCGCGGAATAGATAAATGGCTCTGGTTTGTCGAAGCCCATGCTCAAGCCGCCAAATAAGAAATAATTTCCAACACCCAATTCAAACAAAAAAATTATGAACAAACTTATTATTGACAGGGATTTGATCAAACAAGCCCCACATAGCCCACGCGCCCGCCTCGCCGGCTTTGCCATTGCCAGACGCGCGATTGACAAATGCCGCGCCAGCCTGGCGGGAACGCCTGGCGAATACCATTACGATTGTCCGTTGGATAACGACCTCTTCAGTTTTAAGGGCATCAACGGCGAGCAATTCAAGACCGCAGTTCAGGCCGCAAAAACGTATGAGGAGGTTGGCACGTGGCTTTTGGACCACGGTACAAAAAAATCGCCGGAAGAAATCGAGGCCTGGTCAAATGGTGTGGTAGCGGGCAGCATGATGAACGATCCGGAAAAGCGCGCTTACTTCATTGAGAATTGCACTAAGCTCGGACTGGATCCAGAGAAGAGCACGACGTTCGACTGGCTCGAAGCGGACGACCGCGCGAGTTTCCGTCCCGTTTCCGTCTAATAAGCAATGTCCAATTAACCTTCGGAGCAACAATTATGACGGCATTTATTAGCGATCTTACTGGTGCATCCCAAACACCGGTCTTCCCCCAAATCCTTCACCGGGTGCGTCCACGCCCTGGGAAAAACGTCTCCGGCCAAAAACTTCCCAAGCGGGACAATATTTTCTCGAAGTCCCGCGATAACCGCGAGGATCGAGGTATGCGCCAGGCAAAAACGTCCCATAACGCAAAAGCTTTGTTCCGCGTCGCCGGTTCACGGTGAATTAAACCAAAAAACAAATTCACTG
>DASYZW010000540.1:0-3354 GCA_035945915.1 Verrucomicrobiia bacterium
CAACCATATTTGTACTCAATCCGGGATGACGGATACGGATGATGTGGCGGCGGCGCAGATGTTTCTGCAGCGCCGGCTGGAGATGATCTGGAATGCCGCGCTTTGGCGGAATTCCTTGCTCGAAGCCACGCTGACGATCAATCCCGACGGCACGACGACACTGGCGGACTCGTATTGGATCCCCGAGCGGTCCGTTTTACTACTGCCCGCGGCCATCGAAAAAATTATCGCCGTGCGCCTCAACACGAATGCCCTCGAAGTCGCGTCGCTCGAAAGTTATTATCGCACCGATACCGATTGGCTGGATTACCAGGGCACGCCGTTCGAGTTTCAAATCCTTAAACCTGTCGTCACGGAATTTGTCGAGGCGATGCCGCTTTATGCGGTCGGGACCGGCGGCGCCGCGACCTGGCGGCTCACGCCCGACGGTGTGACCGAAGTATGCGGCTCGGCCAGCGCGACGGCGCAAGGCCAATTCATGGGACTGGCGCGCGCGTTGTACGCTTTTACCGGGAGCACGACCGCGACGCTCGGCCTGGGAGCGTTTATCAACCTGCCGGCAACCTTCCCGGCCCCAAACGGACCGGGCGCGGTCACTTTCTCCGCCGTGACACCGGCGGGAAATGTCGCGCTCTTTACGGTGGGCATTAGCGGCGCGGCGACCATTTCGAGCGAGTATCTGCCGCCCGGGACGACAAGCATTACCAGCAGCTTCCTGGACTATTACCCGACCACCGCGGCGCCAGCGAACACGCAGGAGGTGGATTTTTCGAATTACGCGACCACGGGCGCGGCCGTGTTTGACCCGATGGTCGCCGCTCTTTTGCCTGCGAGCTATGCGGCGACCCAAAGTCCGGCGGCGTTGCATCAACGCATCCGGCTCACGGAAGCGCCGCAGGTCGCGGTGAACCTTCGGGTTCTGGGCAAGGGCAAATGCCCGGTCCTGGGGCCATACGATTCGGTCCCGATCACCAACGCCGAACCGGCGCTCATGGCTTTCGCGCGCGGGGACCTTTTATTGCGGCAACGCCAATTCGGCAAGGCGAACCTCGCGCAGCAGGAAGGCGCGGCTTTGCTCAAGGAACTCATCGAAAGCGAAGCTTTCCAGCAGGCCGGCGAATTCAAAATCCAGCCCGACGCCGG
This sequence comes from Verrucomicrobiia bacterium, assembly GCA_035945915.1. Taxonomy (GTDB): domain Bacteria; phylum Verrucomicrobiota; class Verrucomicrobiia; order Limisphaerales; family UBA11358; genus UBA11358. Next base: position 1,144 of record DASYZW010000540.1, read on the forward strand.
CTTCGGCTCGGATATTTTCTGGCGGACCGAGCCGGACAGTTATCATCCGGTGTGAATTTACGATATGCGGGAATTCTTTAGCCACAGATGAACATTCATGGATTTACGATTTGCGAGTGGCAGCGCCACCTGCCTGCCTTTTTTAATTTACGATTTACGATTTACGATTTACGTGGATGACCGACAGGCGGGCGTGGAAGGTGGAACGGACGGCGCAGCCGCGAAGAAGTTAGGGCGGCGGGGCACCACCGCCCTACCTATTTTAAGTCACGATTTATGAGAATTCTTTAGCCACAGATGGACACTCATGGATTTACGATTTACGAGTGGCAGCGCCACCTGCGGTCACGATTTACGTGGGCGAATGGTCTTTCAGTTTGGCGCTTATTTTTGAATTTTCACCCGTTAACCGGCAAAAAAGCCATGCCCCCAAGTGAATAAACAAGAGAAGCAAATAAAAGGGCGTAAAAATGAACCACGAAAACCAAATGATGTCACACGAAACATTTGCTACTGGGTCAAGTCGTGCCATCAGAAGATGTGCCCGAGTCGGGTCCGAAATCTCCATCTTCATCAGCCATGCGGCAATCCGAGCAATTGCGACGAAAGACGCTATCACAAGAAGCGTTAATGAGACCTGAATCGTTGTGAGAATTTTCATGTTCGGTCCGGCTTGGCTGGTACTGTCGTTTGGCAATAACTTCTTGTCAAGCCAGCGCGGGTCACAAAACATCACAAGACCGTCGTTTGCACCTGCGCCGCGTAAATCATAAATCGCAAATTCCCCTTATGGCCCTCGACAGCTCAATGCTCCAACTGTACGGCCGGCCGATCTTCACGATCGACGGCACGGACGATGATTTGCAATTCGAACAGGTCATCGATTTTTCCGGCGGCGAGGACGAGTACCGTCGTTCCACATTGATCGCCCAAAACCAGTGCCAAAAACTCATCAACGTCATCGTGCGCGATAACTACGAAGCCTGGACCCGTCCCGGCGCCGACGCGTTCTGCCCGCAGATCGCGGGCAATGCCGCCGTAAAAACGCTGGCCTACTTTGATACGCCGCAAAATAAATTTTTGCTGGCCATTTCAAACGGGGTCCTGCGCGCCTGCGCCGGGCAAAATCAATCCTGGCAATCGAGCTTCAACGGCGGCGCCAAGTACACCGCCGCCAATACCAATACCCAGGTCGAAATCGAACAGGGCGTGGATACCGTCCTTATTTCCGACGGCGTCAATGCCCTGGCCATTCTGGACGGCAGCCTGAATCTGACGACCTGCACGACCGGCGCGAGTGATCCGCCCGCGGGCGCAACCATCCTGTGCTGGCACACGGGCCGCATGTTTGCCGCCGGGTTCTCCGGCATCGGCGGCGGCGCGATCCCGCGCGACACCATTGCGGTGAGCAACCTGCTCGCGTTCGGGAATGGCCAATGGAATTTGACCACGCGCAGCTTTCGCGTGGGCGACGGCGATGGCGACCCGATCGTGGCCCTCTATTCGATGCAGGATTCGAACCTCGCGGTGTTCAAGGCAAATAGCATTTGGCTCGTCAATACGCCCGCGTCCGCGGACGCCGCCGGCTTTAGCGCCACAACCGACGTCGAGAGCGTGGCTTTCGGAGTCGGTTGCGTGGGCAAACGCGCCTTATGCGGCGTGGCCAACGACATCTTTTTCATGGCGCAGGACGGCGTGCGCAGCCTGCAACGCATGCAGGCCGCCGCCGGGCAATGGCAGCTCTCCGCGCCGATCTCGCAGCCGGTCCAAAAATACATCGAACAAATCAACCCGGCGGCGCAGTCCGGAATCGTCGCGACCAGCTACAAGGAATTCGTCTTTTTCGCCGTTCCGCTGGGCACGAGCACGATCAATAACGCGGTGCTCGTCTATAACAGCCGGCTCGGCGCGTGGCTGGGCTGCTGGCAAAATTGGACGCCGGCCGCCTGGACCATCAGCCGGTTTAACGGCGTCCCGCAACTCCTTTTCGGCGACAGCAACGGCTATGTGAATTATTGGAAAGACACCGCTTCCAACACAGACCCGGCAACCTACACCGACAACGGACAAAATATCGCGACCACGATTTGGACGAGATCGTTTCAATTTCTCCAGGCCGTGAACGACAAGTTTCCGTACAATTGCCTGCTGCGATTCACCGCCGGGAATGCCGTGGTTTCCTTAAGCGCCGTCGCCGACCTGGCCCAGGCG
>DASYZW010000541.1:0-25234 GCA_035945915.1 Verrucomicrobiia bacterium
AGGGAGGCAATTCGATGATCAGCGGCTTGCTTACACCGGGCAAAATGGTCCGGCGAAAGACCAACGCCGCGCAGAGAGCGACGACGATCCCGGACGCGTAGGCCCCGGTGAAGACCAGCGCAGCCGTCCACGGTGAATTCGGAAAGACGAGCGCGGTGACCATCGCGTAGACGGGAATTCGAGCCGGACAGGTCATCAGGGGGGTAATCAGGATAGTGAGAAGGCGATCGCGCGAATTTTCGATAATCCGGGCGGACATGATGGCCGGAATGGCGCAGGCATGCGCCGAGAGCATGGGGACGAAGGCCTTGCCGGGCAACCCGAAGCGCCGCATGATTTTATCCATCACAAATGCCGCGCGCGCCAGATAGCCGGTATCTTCGAGCAGGGACATGGTGAAAAAGAGGATGCAAATCTGGGGCAGGAACACCAGGATACCGCCCACGCCGCCGATGACGCCGTTGACGAGCAGGCTTTGGAGGTCCCCGGCAGGCACGTTTGCCACGACGACGCTGCCGATCGCCGTAAACAAATGGTCGATGAGGTCCATGGGGATCTTCGCGGCCCAAAAGATCAACGCGAATACTGAGAGCATGACCGAGACGAAAACCGCGACGCCGGCAAATGGATGCGTAAAAATTCCGTCCAACTTGTCAGTCCAGACCAGACGTTTGGCGGCCCGGGAGTCCGTGACTTTGGTGCAGATACTTTCGGTCCACTCGTAGCGGGCCTGGAAAGCGCAGCCGGAGCATCCGGCGCACGCGGGTTTGAAATGGCCGACGGCCTCGACCGGGGCGATGCCGGCTAATTTCGTGATTTCCCGTTTCAATTCACAAATTCCGGCGCCGTCCCGCGCGGAAATGGGCACCACCGGGCAGCCTAATTCTTCCCGCAATTTTGCGACATCAATCCGAATGCCGTCGCGACGGGCCATATCCATCATGTTTAACGCCACGACTACCGGGCGATCCAATTCGAGCACCTGGCTGACGAGGAATAAATTGCGCTCAAGATTGGTCGCATCCACCACCACAAGGGCGGCGTCGGGCGCCGGACATCCATCGATTCGTCCGCACAAAGCGTCGCCGGCCAATTTCTCATCGGGAGAACTGCTGTTGAGGCTGTAAAGCCCGGGCAAATCCAGCACCTGGACACGTTCGGTTCCGAGGCGGAGAGAGCCCATTTTGCGCTCGACGGTAGTGCCCGGAAAATTCGCGGTCTTCGCCCGCAACCCGGTCAAGACATTGAACAGGGTCGTTTTTCCGGCGTTGGGATTGCCCACGAGGGCCAGCACGAATGGCGATGACGGCGCGCGACTCGCGCCGTTCATACTTGGAAATTCCAGGAGCCGAGTCACAGAGTTTCGCGCAGTTCGCAAGTATCCGGTTCGCAGATTTCCACCTGGACGCGCGCGGCAAGGGCGCCGGCGAGGCCGAGGCGGGTTCCAAAGATTTTGACGATCAGCGGGTCGCCGGGATGGACCAGTTCGACGCGCCGGCCCGGGCAAATACCCAGGGTTTTCAAACGGCGGGTTTCTTCGTCGTCGTTCTCGATTCTCCGGACAATGCCGCACCGTTGCGGTGGCAGTTCGTTGAGCCGCAATAGCTGCCTGGAATCCGGTTTCGTGGTCGTCGTCACTGTGAGAATAATCTAACGACCCTGATAAAAACCGTCTGACGATTAATTGCTAAAGGCTAACCCTAAATTGCTATTTCGAGGATAAAATCGGTCTGCAGCGGGTGAGGCAGGCAAAAAACGAGATTAGTCGGCCAAAAGATGGTGAGCCAAACAGCGCGTCATTGGCGCATGGTAGAGCAGTATGAAACAACGGATGCAACGAGTACCGTGGTTTAACTAAAGACGCGACACCATGAAAACCAAAAAGAACACTCTTTCAACCGCCGGCGCCCATCAATCCGAATGCGAAACCAAGCCAGTCGAAACGCGGTCGCACCTGGAAAAGATCCTGGTGCCCATCGATTTTTCATGCCGGTCCAAAAAAGCGCTGCAATACGCGATCCACTTTGCCAAGCAAGGCAAGGCGCTGCTATTTCTGTTGCACGTCCTGCCGGCGGCCGGCCTGGACGCGGGGGGCGAAGTCGAATTGCGCATGAAGCTGAAGGCCTGGGCGCATGAATTCGTGCCCGGGGAAATCCCGGTGCAAATCGAAGTAAGAAGCGGCGCCGAAGTGATTGAAATATTGGACGAAGCGAAGAGATTGGCCGTGGACCTAATGGTCGTCGCCACCCATGGGCGGGTAGGACGCGCCCATGCGCTGGCGGGCAGCCTGGCGGAACGGCTGGTGCAGCAGGCGCCTTGTCCGGTCCTGGTGATTCATGAACACGAGCATGATTTCGTCGAAGCCGCCGAACCGGAAGCCGCCGAACCTCAAGCGGCCGCGAGGCAGGAAAAGGACTGGGGCCATGCGATCCAGAAAGAAATATCGCCCAAATTTGTTGCGGGAGATATTTGAGGATTCAATCTATTTTTCGCCGGAATTCAGAAACGCCCGCGCCATTTTTTCCAGCGCGGAAATCCATTGAGGATGTTCGTTGAGGCAGGGGATTTGGGTAAATTCCTTGCCGCCGGCTTCCATGAAGGTTTCCTTGCCGCGCAACCCGATCTCTTCAATCGTCTCGAGGCAGTCCGAGACAAATGCCGGGCACATCACCAACAACTTTTTAATACCGCGGGCGGGAAGCTCGGCAAGCACGTAATCGGTGTAGGGCTTCAGCCATGGGTCCTTGCCCAGGCGTGATTGAAATGAAACGGAATATTTACCGGCGGGAACGCCGGCCCGAGCGACAAAGGCCGCGACCGTTTTGAAACATTGCGCCCGATAACACGTCGCGTGGACGGGGCTGGCGCCTTCGCAGCAATTCCCATTTGCGAGGCAATGGCTGCCGGTTGGATCGGACTTCTTCAAGTGCCTTTCCGGGATTCCATGAAAACTGAAGAGCAAATGGTCATAACCGGCCCGCAGGTACGGTTCCGCGCTCGCCGAAAGGGCGTCAAGATAGTCCGGCCTATCAAAATAAGGCGGCTGAACCGACACCTTCATTTGCGGGGCGAGCCGGGCCGCGACCTCTTTAACCCGAACAACGGCGGTTTCAAAGCTCGACATGGCGTAGTGCGGAAACAGCGGGACCAACAATAAATCGTCAACGCCGGCGTCTTTCAATTTACGAAGGGCAGTATCGATGGAAGGATTTTGATAACGCATCGCCAATTCGACCGGAACGGGAAGAAGCGCCTTCAATTTAGCCTGGACATGTTTGCTCGTGACGACGAGCGGCGAGCCTTCGGGGGTCCAGATCTTTTCGTAGGCGTGAGCCGATTCCTTTGGCCGGGACGGCAGAATGGCGAAATGAACCACGCAAAAGCGAATGGGCCAGGGCGCGTCCAGAACGCGGCCGTCCATGAGAAACTCGCGCAGATATTTCCGGACGTCGCCGACGGCGGTTGAATCGGGCGAACCGAGGTTGACCAGCAAAATGGCTTTGCTCATTTTAAAAAGTTTTCGACGCGCCCGGCGGCGTTGCGGCCTGATACGATGGAGTCGGCCAGCGAAACCCCGTCCCGATAATGGCCGGCAAAGTACAAGCCGCGCGCATTTGATTCGATTTGATCCAGCAGGTTCTTGAACTTTCCGTAGCCAAGATTGTATTGCGGGATGGCCCGGGGATAAAGCACCGTCTGCCGGAAGACGGGCGCGCCTTTCACACCCAGCAAAAGGCCGAGGTCATCGCAGGTCAATCGAACCAATTCATCGGGTTTGAGGCCGGCGAGCTCGGGATTCCGCTCGCCGCCGACATAACTGGTGAGCAACACATGGCCGGCAGGCACGCGATTTGGAAAAAGCGACGATGAAAAAATTGTGCCCAGGATTTTAAAACCTTCCACTTTAGGGATGAGCATTCCAAAGCCCTGGCATGGATGGGCGACGTCCTCGCGCCGGAAACCCAGGACGACGCTGGCAACCCGCGCGTAGTGGATTTGGGAGAAGATCGACACATCAACGGGCGCGGGCGCCGCGATTTCCAATTCCGCCAGCCGGTAGGAAGTCCCGCAATAAACCACCGCCGCAAATTCGGACTGATCATTTCCGGCGGTTACCCGCCATCCATCCCCGGCGCGGACCAGGCTTTCGACCGGCGCATTCAATTTCAGCGCTATTCCCAGCCGTGCCGCCAGCGTATCCGGCAAAACTTGCAGGCCTTCGTCGAAAGAAAATCCGGGAGCGCGGTCCCGGGCGATTTCGCCGGTTTTCTTTCGATCACGCGCGCCGAGGAACTGGCCTTTGATGAGCGAGCCATACTTTGCCTCGACCTGGGCCAGACGCGGGAGCGCGTGCTGCAACGAAAGCCGCTCCGGATTTCCCGCGTAGATGCCCCCGACCAATGCATCCACGAGCCGTTCCAAAAACTCGCGGTTGAGCCGCCGGGTCACGAACCCGGCGACGGTTTCTTCCTGACCGTCCCGCCTGGGGGGAACAAACGGCTCACGCAAGAGGGCGAGTTTGGACTTCAAGCTTAACAACGGTGAGATAAAAATCCCCGGGGGCGACGGGGGCATGGCCAGGGGCTTCCCGCCACGGACGACGAACCGCGATTTTGCCTCCGGATTCGTGTAGAGCCTCCGTGATTCCAGATTCAATTCGCCGATGAGCCGGGGAATTTCCCGCGACGTTTCCAAAATCGTGTTTGGGCCTGATTCGGCGAGAAAGCCATCAGTTCGCGCGGATTGGATCACGCCGCCCGCGCGAGCGCCGGCTTCAAAGACGGTGACATTCACACCTTTGCGTTGCAGGGAAAATGCCGCAACCAACCCCGTAATGCCGGCGCCGATAATTGCGACGGATTTCATTTGAGCTGGTTCAAACTGTCCTTGAAAACCGCCGTTCGCCGGCCGGCACGAGGGTGTTGTCGAAGCACATCGCAATGTTCCTGATGAACAATCGACCGGTGTTGGTGACGGCGAGTCCGTCCGCCGTAAAGCGCACGAGTCCATCGGCTTCAAACGGCGCGAGCGCGGCAAGTTCGCCGGCGAAGTGCTCCGGGAAGTTGACGCCGAGTTTGTTCGACATCGCCGAATAATCCAGGGAGAGATCGCACATGACCCGCATGATCGTTTCGCGGCGGATTTTGTCCTCATCGGCCAGGACGTAACCGCGGGCATACGGTCCTTCGCCGCGGTCCAGCGCCGCGTAATAGCCGGGCAATTCCTTTTCGTTTTGCCAGTAGGCATCGGGAATTTGCGAGATCGCGCTCATCCCGAACGCAAAAATATCGGCGTCGCCCCGGGTGCTGTAACCTTGAAAATTCCGCTGGAGGGTTTTGTTTTGCTGGGCCACGACCAATTCGTCGGCGGCCCGGGCGAAATGGTCCATGCCGATATAAATGTAACGATTGTTTTCGGTGAGGCGCTCGATGACGTTTTTAAGCAACTGAAGTTTGACCTCGGGCTCGGGCAGAATTTTTTGTTCCAGGATTTTTTGGGCCGGCTTGATCCATGGCACGTGGGCATAACTGAAGACCGCGAGCCGATCCGGCTCCATTTCCAGGACGGTGTCCAGCGTATGACTGAAGGAGGCGACCGTCTGGTGAGGCAGGCCATAAATCAGGTCGAAATTGACCGAGCCAAACCCCAGTTCACGCGCCCAATCCAGAACCCGCTGCGTCATGTCACGCGGCTGGATGCGGTGGATGGCTTCCTGCACTTTGGGTTCAAAATCCTGCACCCCAAGAGAGGCGCGGTTGAAACCGATTTCCCGAAGCGCCAGGATGTGCTCCCGAGAAAGCCGGCGCGGATCAATTTCGACGCCGGCCTCGACATCAGCGGACAATTTAAAATGTCTGCGGATGATTTCACCCAGCCGGCGGATTTCGTCCGGGTGCAAAAAGGTAGGCGAACCGCCGCCCCAGTGGAGTTGGACGACTTCGCGCCGGGTGTCCACGAGCGCCGCCATGCGCGCGACTTCTGTTTCGAGATGATCGAGGTAGGCCCCGGCCTGTCCGTGGTTGGTGGTAATGACCGTGGTACAACCGCAAAACCAGCACAGGGTCTCGCAAAACGGAATGTGAAAATAGAGCGATAACCCCCGTCCGCTGCGGTTATTCGCCGAAATTTTTTCCACCAGATCCGGCCATTTGAGGTTGTCGGTAAATTTAGTCGCCGGCGGATAACTGGTGTATCGCGGCCCCGGCACATTGTATTTCTTTACCAGGTCAAGGTTGACGTTAAGTCCGGTCATGAAAATTCGCGTTCGCTTAACAGGAAATTAAGCCAAAGCATTGCCGGTGGCGAGACGCATTTTTCCCCGAACGGCTCCTCCGCGGCCCTGAGGCCTCACCAAAATATGCCTAGAAATCACCAAAAGGCGGTTGGCCGAGAGCGGCGGTTTTCGCGAAGTTTTCGGGTGGCGCCCGAATTGCGCCCAAATCAACAGGAAACGAAAGATTGAATTATGAAAAAGATCATCGTACTTGCCGCTGTGTTTGGCTTAACGGCGGCCGTGAGCGCTTATGCTGACGACGCCAAAGACACCTGGATGAACGTGTGCGCCAAGTGCCACGGCGCCGACGGCAAAGGCCAGACGAAAATGGGGCAACGACTTGGCTGCCGCGATTACACGGACGCCAAAGTGCAAGACAGTTTAAAAGACGCGGACGCGTTCAAATCCCTCAAGGAAGGGCTGAAGAACGACGACGGCAAAACGTTGATGAAGCCGTACGACTCGTTGTCCGATGACCAGATCAAGGCGCTGGTCGCCTATCTTCGAACCTTTAAGAAGTGAACTGCGAGCATTTAAGGCAGCAACCAAAAAATGCGCAACATTGGCCAACTGGCGGTTAGTCGTTTACCGGGACATAACCGAAAATTTCACCAACGGACGCAATCGATGCGCCGGAACCTGAAAAGAATATAAGACCATGAAAAAAATAATGATACTAACGGCCGTGATGGGCCTGGCCGCGGCGATCAGCGCCCGCGGTGATGACGCCAAGGACCTGTGGACCGCCAACTGCGCGAAATGCCACGGGGCCGACGGCAAAGGCCAAACGAAAATAGGCCAACGGCTTGGCATACGGGATTTTACCGATGCGAAAGTCCAGGCTGACATCAAAGACGACGCCGCGTTCAAGGCGCTTCGCGAGGGATTCAAGAACGACGACGGCAAAACGCTGATGAAGCCATTCGATGCCTTGTCGGATGACCAATTGAAATCGCTGGTCGCCTATATCCGTACCCTGAAGAAATAACGTTGCCCGGGCAAACAGCGCCAGTGCAACCGGCATCTCGGGATGCCCGCGCAAAATCCACGTCCACGCATGAACATTGAAAATAAAAACGAACCAACGCACCCCCCCTCGGTCTTCCGCAACTGGCTGAGCTGGGCTGGATTTATCGTCGGGCTGGGCGCACTCTTCTCGTTCCTGCTTTTGTTCATGCTGGACGCGGTTGCGCATTTTTCGAGCCCTTATATTGGAATCCTTACGTTTTGCATCGTGCCGGCATTTTTGATTTCCGGGATTGGGCTGGCAATCGCCGGGGCCTGGCTCGAGCGGCGAAAGCGGCAGCGGGGCAATATTTCCGTGCCGCGAATGCAAATTGACCTTTCCGACGCGCGTGACCGGAAACGACTGGGCATCTTTGTGATCGGGAGCTTCGTATTCATTATGCTTTCGGCGGTAGGCAGTTACAACGCCTTTGAAATCACGGAATCGGTCCCGTTTTGCGGCGAAACGTGTCATACAGTCATGAAGCCGGAATTGACCACCCACGATCACGGGCCGCACGCGCGGGTGGCGTGCGTGGCCTGTCACGTGGGGCCGGGCGCGTCGTGGTTTGTGCGATCAAAGATTACCGGCTCGTACCAGCTTTACGCCGTAGCATTTCATAAATATCCAACTCCGATTCCAACCCCCATTAAGAATTTGCGCCCGGCGCGCGAGACGTGCGAGCAATGCCATTGGCCCAAGTCCTTTGTCGGGAACCTGGACCGCACGTACGATTACTTCCAGGACGACGTTTCAAACACGCCGTATTCCATTCGGCTGCTTTTGAAAGTTGGCGCGGGCGACCCGGAGGAAGCCGGCACCGCGCCTCCCGGCGGCATCCACTGGCATATCCTCAGCGGCAATACCGTGGAATACATCGCAACGGACGCGGCACGGCAAAACATCCCGTGGGTGCGGCTGACCGATGCGCAGGGCACCGTGACGGTCTTCCGCGCCCCGCGATTTACCAACGACATCAGCCATTATGAAATCCGCAAAATGGACTGCATGGATTGCCATAACCGTCCCGCTCACCGCTATCAGCCGCCTGAATTTGCCGTCAACCATGCCCTTGCGGAAAGACGGATAGACCCGACGCTGCCCTGGATCAAGACCAACGCCGTGTATGTGCTGACCCGCCCGTACACAACTGAAGAAGAGGCCCGCACGGGCATCGCGACCGGCTTGTCCGAGCGTTATCCGAATGACGCCCGGATCAAACCTGCGATCGCGGTCGTGCAACAGATTTACTCCGACAATTTCTTCCCGGAAATGAAGGCCGACTGGAGCAAATATCCCGACAACATCGGCCACATGATTTGGCCGGGTTGTTTTCGGTGCCACGACGGCCTGCACAAAACGGACGACGGCCGGCGCACGATCAAGGCCGATGACTGCAACTCGTGCCACACGATCCTCGCACAGGGGAGCGGCGCGGACCTCCTGAAAATGACGACCGGAGGGCAGCAATTTAATCACACGGGTGGCGATTATGACCTTGGATGTTCAGCCTGCCATACCGGCGGACCATAGCCGTTTTTCATGGGTCTGCCGTTCGCCCGGCGCCAGATTGACCTGGCGCCGATGGCTCATCGTTATTTTATTCTTGATCGGGAGCTTCGTTGGCCGAGCGGCCGATACCAACGGACTTGCCAACTCAGATTGCCTTGATTGCCATACCGACCCGACAACCGCCCGGGTCGTCAATGGCAAAAATGTCCCGCTCGCCGTTTTTCCCACCAATAGTTTTAATTTCTCCGTCCACGCCAAACTGAGCTGCACGGATTGTCATACGGGCGTGAAAGAATTGGTGCATGACCCGGGACTGCCGCCGCCGGATTGCGGACATTGCCATCAGAAAGAAGCCGCCCAATACGCCACCAGCATTCACGGCATCAGCCATGCCCTGGGCGCCTCGGGCGCCGCCAACTGCTGGGATTGCCACGGCTCGCACGATATCCTGCCCGTGAGCGACAGTCGCTCGCCGGTGTTCAAGCTGAATCTTCCGCAGACCTGCGCGAAATGCCATAGCAATCCCAATCTCACCCAGGAATACGAAATCAAACATCCGGAAGCGGCGTCCCAATACATGGAAAGCATCCATGGCCGCGCCTTGCTGAAGATGGGCCTGATTGTGGCGCCTTCCTGCAATGACTGTCACGGTGTCCATGATATCAAGCGCCCGGTGGACAGGGATTCGCCCGTCAACCATGCCAACATCGCGCGGACCTGCGGCAAATGTCACTTCGGAATCGAGCAAACCTACGAGCACAGCATTCACGGCAAGCTGCTCGCGCAGGGCGACCCGCGGGCGCCGGTCTGCACCGATTGCCATACCGCGCACGATATCGTGGATCCTGACAACAAGAATTTCAAAGCCGTCAGCGACGCTCGTTGCGGCACGTGCCATGAGGACCGGCTCAAATACTACGGGGAAACCTATCACGGCAAGGCCATGGCGCTGGGCCAACCCAACGTCGCCCCCGAAGTAGCCGCCTGTTACGACTGCCACGGCTATCACGACGTGCTGCCCGCCTCCGACCCGGCCTCACACTTGTCCCGCACAAACATCCTGGCGACCTGCCAAAAATGTCATGCGGGCGCGACCATCGGATTCACGGAATATCGCCCGCACGCCAACCCGATGGACGCGAAAAACTATCCCTTGTTTCACCTGGTATTCATGTGCATGACGGGTTTGCTCATCGGGACATTCGCCTTTTTCGGGCTTCACACGGTCGCGTGGCTTGTGCGGGCGACGTACCTTTATATGCATGACTCCAAGGCGTTCCGCGAATCCAAGATCGCGACGCAAACAGATGGAGAATGGTTTACGCGTTTTATCCCGTTCGAACGGTTGCTGCACATCATGGTGGTGTCCAGCTTCCTGTTGTTGGTGATTACCGGCATGCCCCTGAAGTTTTACTACACCGGCTGGGCCAAGGCCATTTTCGCAATCATCGGCGGCCCGGAAACCGCGCGGACGCTTCACCGTTTTGGCGCGATCATTACCTTCATCTATTTCAGCCTTCACCTGAGCTCGCTGGCCGGCAAGGCCTGGAAAGGCCGTAAAACGTTGCGCGCCGAAGACGGCAAGCTCCGGCTAAAACGGCTTTGGGGGGTCTTGTTCGGTCCTGATTCGATGATGCCTTCGTTGCAGGATTGGCGCGACTTCGTGGCGCACAATAAATGGTTCTTCGGCAAAGGCCCAAAGCCGCAATTCGATCGCTGGACCTATTGGGAGAAATTCGATTACTTCGCCGTGTTTTGGGGCGTCGCGGTGATTGGCGCGTCGGGATTGTTCATGTGGTTTCCGACGTTTTTCACCCGGTATCTGCCCGGATGGATCATCAATGTCGCGCTGATCGTGCATTCCGATGAAGCGCTGCTCGCGGCGGGATTCATTTTTTCCATCCATTTTTTCAACACCCATTTCCGGATTGAAAAGTTCCCCATGGACACGGTCATTTTCTCCGGGCGCGTTTCCAAAACGGAAATGCTCCATGAGCGGAAGCGCTGGTACGACCGCCTGGTCGCCAGCGGAAAGCTCGATGAACACCGAGTCCGTGATGAATGGTTCCGATGGAAAAACATCGCGCGCTTTTTCGGCTACTTCTTCTTTGGCCTGGGCATGGTGCTCCTTGGGCTCATCATTTACGCAATGATCACGCGGCTTGAGCATTAACGCAATTGCTGTCCATATAAAAGCAACCTAAGCACAGCTTTTAAATGCCTCGGCACCGATAGTTAATTGATGTGCCGCGGACCTTTCATTATCGCCGTGGTGTTGCTGACGTCCCGGCTGTTTGCCGCCGCGCCGAGCGACAGCGATTGCCTCGATTGCCACGGCGATAACACGCTTACCAAAACCAATGCTGACGGGCGGGTTTTGTCGATGTTTGTCGATGCGGCCCGTCTGGCCGCCTCCGTTCACCGGACCAATTCCTGCGTGAGTTGCCACACGGACGCGACAGCGCGGCATCCCGACGATAATATCCAGCTTAAGCCGGTCAATTGCGCCGACTGCCATCTGCGCCAGACCCAGAGTTATGACGCCAGCGTGCATGGCGTGGCGCTTCGAGCCGGCCACCCTGATGCGGCGACGTGCCAGGACTGCCATGATTCTCACGATATTCTTTCGGGCGAATCAGCGCTCTCGCCGATGTTTTTCTCGCGGCAGCCGCAGACCTGCGGCCGTTGCCATCCCAACGAAGCCGCCGACTGGGCCGCGAGCGTCCATGGCAAGGCAGTTGTCGCGGGAAATCGAGACGCGCCCGTTTGCACGGACTGTCATTCTGAGCATAAAATCCAATCGCTCAAAAGCAGCCTCCAAATTTCCGAGGAAGTATGCGGGCGCTGCCATGCGTCGGAGCAACTAAACACGAAATACAATTTGCCGGATGACCGGGTAAAGACGTTTTTTGAAAGCTACCATGGCTTGGCGTCAGAATACGGCTCGACCGTTGCGGCGAACTGCGCCAGTTGCCACGGCTACCACAAAATTCTCCCTTCATCCGATCCCAATTCCACGATCAATCGCGCGCACCTGGTCGCGACGTGCGGAAAATGCCATCCGGGCGATACTTCGAACTTCGCGTTTGGCCGCATCCATGTGGCGCCGGACGGGCAGGCGGCCGGTTCTGAAATCAGCGTTCGGGTGAATCGCTGGGTGCGTGAAGCCTATCTCACGCTCATTTTTGGCGTGGTCGGGGCGATGTTCGCGCACAATTTCCTGCTGTTTCTGAAAAAGACCATGGCGCGCCTGCGCGCCAGCGCGCGACCCGTCCTGCGGATGAGCCTGGCGCAACGCTGGCAACATTTTGTGCTGGCGGGCAGTTTCATTGTCCTCGCAATCACCGGTTTTGCCCTCAAATTCCCGGATTCATTGCTTGCCAAACTGCTTGGCGCAAGCGAACCCGTTCGCAGATGGATGCATCGCATCGCCGGGGTTGTCCTGCTGCTGGCCGGCCTGTGGCATTTGATCTATCTGTTTTCGACCAAAGAGGGCCGCCGGCTTGTGCGCGATTTGTTCCCGGTCAAAAAAGACCTTTTCGATGCCGGGCGCGCCGTGCGGTACCTATGCGGTTTCACAAATGAAAAACCGCAGATCGGACGGTTCGGCTATGCCGAAAAGATGGAGTATTGGGCCGTGGTTTGGGGGACGGTGATCATGGGCGTGACCGGTTTGATGGTTTGGTTTAAGATCAGCGTGACCGACTGGGCGCCGCGCTGGGTCGTGGATGTAGCGCTGACCATCCACTATTACGAAGCCCTGCTTGCATGCCTGGCGATCATCGTCTGGCATTTCTACCACGTTATCTTTGATCCTGATGTTTATCCCATCAATCCGGCCTGCCTCGACGGGCGCGTCACCGAAGAATGGCATGAGCACGAACATCCGATGGCAGTCGAGCGGATGATTAAGGCGCCGACAAAACGGCAAGCGAGAGAACCCGTCGAAAGCGGATCCCATCCACAATAAATCCGGGATCCTCCCATACAAAAGCCGAAAGGGCGGTGTCTATCCAATGGCATGAAACACTCGATTCGTTGGATGGTTGCTCTTGTGGCATCCTGCGCCATTTGTTCGACCATTTCTTATCAAAGCGCTTATCACTCCGGGTATTGCAACGGTTACCGCCAGGGTTCGGTAACCGGACTTACTTGCGGCGCTTTCGCCGAAAGTCTTACCCTGCTTGTATCATTGGAAAAACTTCGACACGGTGACATTCCGGCAGCCACCCGATGGATTGAGACGACTTGCTTTGGACGGGCAAACTCCCTTTTTAAATACCCGCCTCCGATGACTGGAACGGCCGGGCACTGGATAAAAGCGAACGAGTTGCTGCAGAGTCCCGACCCGGAAATGGCCCGGGCATTGGCGAAAGGATTGTCAGTTTATCGCGCGGCTTATCGAACAAATAGCGCCGACTGGGATACTACCGAGAAAAACCTTGATGCCGAGATCGCTAAGATAAAATCAGATAATTCCAAAGCGTGGGCGGGCATCGTTATCACAAATTAGGCTCATCCGGATCCTTCCAAAAAAGAATTTCAATGAATCAGGCGAGCATTGCCAATTACCTCGCCCGTAAAGATGCCCATTGACGCCGTTGACTAATTTTCCTTCACCGCAGTGATGAGCTGTTGAAGAGAGGCTTTGGCGTCGCCAAAGAGCATACGCGTGTTGTCCTTGTAAAACAGGTGGTTTTCGATCCCCGCGAACCCGGCGGCCATTGAGCGTTTCATCACAATCGTTGATTTGCAACGATCGGCCTCGATGATGGGCATGCCGTAGATCGGGCTGGTTTTTTCCTCGCGCGCGGCGGGATTGACGACGTCGTTTGCGCCGATCACCAGGCAGACGTCCACGCGGTCCATCGAAGGGTTGATTTGTTCCATTTCGATGAGTTGGTCGTAGGGGACGTTGGCCTCGGCGAGGAGGACGTTCATGTGGCCGGGCATGCGTCCGGCGACGGGATGAATGGCGAATTGGACTTCGACGCCGCGTTTGCCCAGTTCGTCGCTCAACTCGCGCACCTGATGCTGCGCCTGCGCGACGGCCATGCCGTATCCGGGGACGACAACCACGCGTTGCGCATACGCCAATAACAGCGCGGCTTCGTCGGCCTGGACGGGTTTGACGGCGCCGGCGACGCCATTTGCGGCCGCCTTGCCGCCGCCGCTGGAACCGAAGGCGCCGAACAGAACGTTGGTTACCGGACGGTTCATGGCTTTGCACATCAAGAGGGTCAGGAGCGTGCCTGACGAACCCACGAGCGTTCCGGCGACAATCATCGCTGTGTTGTTAATGACAAAGCCGTCGGCGGCCACCGCCAGGCCCGTGAAAGAATTCAACAGGGAAATGACAACGGGCATGTCCGCCCCGCCAATCGGCATGACCATGGCAATTCCAAAAAACAACGCGAGCGAAAACATGACGATGAACGGCGTAGCGGCGCCGGCCGAGCCGGCGTTGAAGATCAGCCAGCCGGCAAGGCCGAGAATGACAAGAAGGATGATGCCATTGAGGAAGTTCTGGCCGGTGAAGGTCATTGGTTTCTCGAATTTTCCCTCCAGTTTCAGATAGGCGATGATGCTCCCGGAGAAGGAAAGCGAACCAATCAGCGTGGCGAAGAGCATGGGCACGGTGACGAAGGCGGTGACGGCTTCGCTGCCCTGAGTGTCATGCGCGAATTCAAGGCTGGCCACCAGGGCCGCCGCGCCGCCGCCCAGGCCGTTGAAAAGCGCCACCATCTGCGGCATGGCCGTCATCTTGACTGAATACGCGCCCGCCGCGCCGATCACCAGGCCGATGACAATGGCAACGGCAATGAGAGTGTAATTGGTGGTCCAGCCGTGCGTCCAAACGGAGGCGCCGTCCGCCTTATGCAACGCCAGGAAGGCCACAAACATGCCCGCGGCGGCGACGAGGTTGCCGGCGCGCGCCGATTTGGGCGAACTCAGGAACTTGATGCCAATAATAAACAGAACGGCAACGCCGATAAAAACGAGGGAAATGGCCGAGCTCATTGTGATTTTTTCTTCTTAAACATTTGCAGCATACGGTCCGTGACCATAAATCCGCCAAAAACATTGGCAGAGCCGAATACCACCGCGACAAATCCCAGGCCCTGCGCCAGCGGAGTGGACGCATCCGCCAGGACGAGGATGCCGCCAAACAGGATGATTCCGTGGATGGCGTTGGTTCCTGACATCAACGGCGTATGCAACATCGATGGCACCTTGGAGATGACTTCAAAGCCCACAAAGACCGACAGAATGAAGATAAAAAGAATATTGGTATCCATAAAATTAACCGGCCTTGCCGTTGAGTTTGGGATTCACGATTTTGCCGCCGTGCGTGATCAGGCAGCCATTGATGATTTCATCGTCCAGTTTGAGCACGAAAGACTTTGAATTTTTGTCCCAAAATTCGCTGACAAGATTTACGAGATTCTCGGAATAAACCTGGCTGGCATGCAATGGAGCGCGTCCGGGCATGTTCGCAATGCCGACGATTTTCACGCCGTTGCGATCAATGATTTTGTCGTACGCCACGCCTTCGACATTGCCGCCGGTTTCCACCGCCAAATCGACGACGACGCTGCCCGGTTTCATGGCGTTGAGCATTTCGCCGGTGACGAGAATCGGCGCCTTGCGCCCGAAAACCTGCGCGGCGGTGATAACGACGTCCGATTCGCCGCACGTCTTCTTCATGGCCTCGCGCTGTTTCTGGATTTGTTCGTCCGTCAACGCCTTGGCATATCCGTCCTTCGTCTGGCCGGTTTCGCCCAGGTCAATTTTCAGGAATTGCGCGCCCAGGGACTTCACCTGCTCTTCCACAACCGGGCGCGTGTCATAAGCGGTGACCTTTGCGCCGAGGCGCTTGGCGGTCGCGATCGCCTGCAACCCGGCCACGCCGACCCCGATGATGAAAACCCTGGCCGGCAGAATGGTTCCCGCGGCCGTGGTCATCATGGGAAAAATCTTATTGGAATGCCGGGCGGCAAGGATGACCGCCTCATAACCGCCCAGGTTTGCCTGCGACGACAGAACGTCCATCTTTTGCGCGCGGGTTGTGCGCGGGATAAATTCCATGCTGATGGCGCTGATATTTCGAGCGGCGAATTCCTGGATCAATTCCTTTTCGTTGAACGGGTCGAGCAGGCTCGCATGAATCGCCGCGGGTTTGAGCCAGCTCACTTCTTCGATGGGCGGTTTGCGGAGCCGCAGAACCAGATCGGCCGAGCCGACGAGATTCCGGCGGTCAGCGGTGACGGTCGCGCCGTTGCGCGCGTATTCATCGTCGGAAAAGCCCGCGGCGGCGCCAATACCCGCCTCAACCTCGACCTGCGCGCCGAGCTTGATGAGCTTGGAAACGCAGGCGGGCGTCAACGGCGCGCGCGTTTCACCGGGATGAACTTCCTTAGGCGCAGAAATTTTCATCGATTGATTGGGTTTCGATTAATCATATGGTAAAGCAAAAACTGAGAAAGTCTAATTCAGGCTTTGGCGACAGCGACCCATTTTGGTCTTACGGTTATTCTTGCCTTAGTTATCATCAGGATAATTTCGCGGTTATCATTCCATGACCGGATGAAAGCCGCTATCCGTCAGTTGCCAATTGTTGGACAAATCTTGGCCATGCACGGCGGCGGTCAGCCGGCGGCCGGCTTCTTCCGAAAACTCCGCCAAAGCTCCCGCGGCGCGAGCGCCAGCAGGATGATCGTGATTTGGCTGGCGACGAAAATCAACAGCCAACGAAACGCCGCCTCGGTAAAACCGTAGCTATGGAGGCCGATGCCGAGCATGTTCACGCCGAACCAGGACCAGCTCGTGACGATGTTGCCCATCACGGCCATGATCATGAGGCCGCGCTCGCGGACAAGGCCGCCCCAGCGCGCGTGCAAGATCGCCGCGTTCCAGAGCACAATCAACAACGCGCCATTTTCCTTGGGGTCCCACCCCCAAAATCGGCCCCACGATTGGTCCGCCCAAATGCCGCCTAGAACCGTGCCGGTGAAACTAAAGAGCGTTGCAAAACAGACGATTCCGTAAACCATCCGGCTGAGCGATTTGCCGGTTTGCTCGTCCAGTGAAGTGGTCAAAAGGCCGCGCAGGATATAGATGATGGCCAGGAATCCCGCCACGAACGTGGAGGCATAGCCGAGTGTGACCGTTACGACGTGCGTCGCCAGCCAGAAATTCGTATCGAGGACGGCGCGCATCATTTCCATTGTATCCCCGCTCAAGGCGAGGTTATGGGCGATGATCAGCGTGACAAATCCGGCAAATCCCGCAACCACGCAGCCGATGCCATCGCGATAAATCTTCTCCAGGATCATGCCCAGGATGACCGCTCCCCAGCCGATGAAAATGGCCGAGGAATAGAGGTTGGTCACTGGCGGACGCCCTTCGAGGTACATGCGAAAAACCAGCCCGAACGTGTGAATTACCCACGCCAGCGCGATCAGATAAAATGCCGACCGCCGAAGCCATTCGGACAGATTGACCCACGAACACAGGGCAAGCACGAGCGCGAGCACGTAGATGACCATGGCTTTATAAAAGGGCTCCATCGTGCTGAACAAAAACTCCTGCGCCGCTTTTCGAGCCTGCGAGGGAAAATGGTCGGCGAGCCAAATCCGATAGTGAGCGACGGCCTGGTTGAAATCCGCGGGACGGCCGGCGCGCCAGGCGCTAACCATTGCGGCATAATCCAATGCCGGGATTGAGATCTGGCCGGTAGGCGCCGCCTGCATCAAATTTGTGCCCATATTTTCCCAGGCGTCCTGGCCGCCGGGCGGGTCCGCGGGTGGAATAATATTCGGCAGCGCATATTCCGCCACAGTCTGGAAACCACTTAGAAAGCCCATGAATTTAACAAACGCAACCTGGTCATACTTTTGGCCGGCGGCGCGAGCGCTGACGGCGGCGATCCCGGCCGTCATGCTTTGCTGATACTCCGCCAGGTCGGCCGCCAGATCATCCGTGTCCGGAGGTTTGACGCTGAGTTCCAACCGCTGATAGAGGCTCAGGGCGGCGTAGAGTTTCATCAACTGGTTTTCGAAGACACTTCGTTTGGGGCCGTCGATGCCGTCAATCCGTTCGGCCTGTTTCTGGATTTCATCCAGCGAAGGACGCAGTTCGTTCAAGGAATAATATTTTTGCGCCTCGGGAAGTTTCAACATGGCGAGAACCTCGCCGTTATCGATTCGGAAGATGCGTTGAGCTTCGGCTTGCTCCGGCTTCATCATCACGCCGAGCAACCATTCGGTGGCGGAGACAGTTTGATTACTTTCGGCGATCGATAATGTTTGTTTCGCGCGGATCTGGAGCAGGGAATCGCGGGCAACTGAATCAAAAGGCTGGAAACGTCCGTCCATGAGCACAGGCAGCCGGCCGAATTCCCGGGTGTGAAAACCGCTTTCCGCCGGCTGATACAGGCTGGAAAAGAACCAGACTGCCATGACAGCAGTAAGAATCGTTGGAATCCATTTTTTCATTGGGCGAGCCTCCGTTTCAAAAAGGGAATGAGATGTTGGAGAAATTGAACAATGAGTCCCGCCCCGACCAGGAGGCAAGAAAAATAGGGCGTGAGCCATCCCGGGTTGCGCACCACCTGAAGCACGCTGCCGCCATCATCGGGATCATAACTGGCCTGGTAAAACGTAAGTCCCGAATATCGCAGCGGATTGTTCATATAGATGAGGACTTCGCGGTCTTCTTGCGTTTGCGGGTTTTGCACACGAACCCGGCTCGAAAAATTGCGCGGAATATCCGTGCCCGGATAATTGTCATGGTGAAACTCCAGCAGCTTCAAACTGAACGGCATGTAATATCGCGCCGGGCGAAGGGCCATTTCGTAGCTGCGGCCGTTGATGCTGAATTCCTGGGGCTGAGAAAGGAAAGCCGAAACCAGATAGTCACTTGGAGCATCGCGCGGGGTCGTTATTTCAATAATCGCCGAGGGCATGTCCACACGGTCCATGGCGGTTTCACGGGGCAATTCACGCCAGTAAAAGTTGTTTCCCAAGCCGGCGGTTTGGGGAACGGGTTGGAGGCCCGATTCCGGCTTGCCCGCGAGGTCAGAGTTCGCGTAAAAAGCTTTCACACGGACTCCAAACGGCAACATTCCATCGGGCGCCTGGCCGTCCCTAACCAAGAGTCCGGCGGGAATGGCGACAACCTTTTCGGCGTTGCGGTCGGTTGTATCGGTAATCGCCAGCTCATAATCGCGTTGCGCTTCGGAGAAGTTTTTCGTCTGGCCGATGCGCAAATGGAGCGCGCTTTCCTGCGACAAGGCATCGGTGAGCATTTGCCCCACCAGCAACAGCACGATGCCCAGGTGAATGAGCATGATTCCGATTTTTCGTTTGCCCGGCTGATAAAAGCGCAAGTGCGCCGCAAGCAAGTTAATGAGCAGAACCGTTCCCAGGAGATAGCCTCCGGGAAACACCGGGATCTCCAAACCGCCGCCGGCCGGTTGCCAAAATATCAGAAAGCTCCGAAAGAATTCGTTTTGGGCCTTGTACAATCCGAGATGCACCTGCGCGAGAGTGCCCCAAAACACCAGCACGCAGCCCAGGACCAGACAGGCGACCGTCAGTTTGAGCGAGGAAAATAAGTTGAAAAGCGCTTTGAGCATTTCAGTATTTTACGCCTTTGACAAATTGCGTGAAGGTGTCGCGCTGCCCGGCCACCAGCGCCGGGTCGCCCATTAATTTGTAAAACCATGTGCGGTCTGACAGAGTTACAACCACGCCAACCAGTTCAGCCGGCTGGCCGGTCTGCACGCTGGCGCCGCTGAAATCCACGAGTTGCGCCTGGCCGCCGGGCACGGCAAACGTAACAGTCGAAACCGCGTCAATGGGGGGCAAACCGAGTTGGCCGCGCCAGCGATTAACATTGGGAGCCAGGCCGCCGCCGTTGCCGGGGGAGGAACTCACATTGACCGATGCCTTCGCGCCGTTTTGGCCGCTGAGCAGGAATTTGGCGATGAGAAATTGACCGGCGGAAGCGGGTTGCCAACCGGCAGGGACCTGCCAGGCGGGCTGATTTTGGTCGGGAGCAGGAGCGCTCGCGGAAGGCGCGGCCATCTCGCCGATTGAGGGGTGTCCGGCAGGCAACGACGACGGGTTCTCGATATTTGCCGCGTCCGGATGTCCCGGGGGCAGATTGCCGTCCGCCTGGAGAGAACCAAACTTCAAAGAACGGAGGAACAGGACGAACGTCTGTTTCTGGTCCTCAACGAGGGTTGCATCGCCAGTCATTTTAAAGAACCACGTAGTGCCGTCGCGATGCTGAATGCCAGCCAGAATTCGGTTGGTCTCGCCACTGGCGGGATTTGCCCCTGCCACGTCGTAGAGCTGGGCGGTCTGTCCGTCCACTTCCACATTCTCAGCCAGGCTTTGCAATTGATCATCGGGAACCGGTTGCAGGCCGACCTGGCCGCGCCATCGGTTCACGTTCGGCGAATCTCCCCCGGCCATGCCGGGAAGCGGAACGATACTGACGTCCGCTTGTTTGCCATCCGGCCCCGCCACTTCAAATGACCCGACGCGCATTTCGCTGGGCGGCATCTGCGTCCACCCCGACGGAGTGGTCCATGTGACCGGTGGCGCATTCTGGACATCCGAGGCGACGATGCCGGAGGGCATTTGGCCCGGGGCGGCCACCGGCTGGTCCGTTGAGGCCACGGCGGTTTGTTGGGGTTGCGCGTCCTGGGTATCGGACAGGCGATACACCTGGACCTGTTCCTTCCGACAACCGCCGGCCGGCAACAGCACCGGCGTCAGGAACAGAAGCCATGCGACGTTATTACAAATTTTCCTGGAACAATTTTTCATAGTGCAATTCGATATGGGCCGGTCGTTTCAAACGATGTTTACGAGTAAAAGATAGGCGGAAAGGAATCGGCCGGCTCACCATGTATTGTCTTTCACAACACAATATTTGTTGAGCGGGCGAACGAATTAAAACCGGTACCGGATCGTCGCCATGAAAAGGTTCGCCCGAAAATTACTGTTCCCGGCGGTCAATGCGTCATTGTAATCGTAATAGCCGTACTGGAGGCTGACCCGCAGCCGGGCATTGATCCGCCGTGTCAGCGTGGCTGTCACGGCCTGTTCGCGCGAACCGGCCCCGAGCGGCACACCCGCGGCGGAATTGTTCTGGTAATCATCTGCCTGGTAATAAAAATAATCCAGGCTCAAGTCGGTTTTGTCATCCAGGATAAAGCTCGGGGAAAAATTAAGCGTCCAATAATTGTTCTCCGCCTTGAGGATTGAAGCCACTGTCGGAGTCGGCAATTGGGAATCGACGGAGGCCGATTCCGCCGCGGCCGGGGTCTTCGTGGTGCTCAGCACGTACGTAAATCCCGCCTCCAGGCTAAGCCTCGACCATGGAACCCAGCTGATGTTTTGGCCAATCACATGGCTATTCATGCGCGAAGTCTGGATCTGGCTCGTGCCAAAAGGCGGGTTCGCGGATGGGGTGGTATCGATGAGTGACACCTGGTATTCGTACCGGCTGACCAGGCTCAAGCTTTGCAGGAGGTGAAGCGTGACGCGGCAGTTTCCATCGAACGTCTGAAAGTCCTGAATCGTGAAATAGCCGGGGTACGTTTCACCGTCGGCCGTGCTGTTGACCGGCGCTGAATAGTTATATTCGTCGTGTTTGTAATAGCCGCCAAAGTCCACGGCGAGCTGTCGAAGCGGGTACCAGCTTGCGCCCGCTGAATATTTCTGCAACAGGCTGGTATCGTCCACATAGTTGGTGACCGCCGGCACGCCAATTCCATCAACCTGGCTAAACCCGCCGAATTGATTCAGATTTCCATCGCTCTCTTCCCATCGGCCGCCGGCGGACAAAACCCAGTTGGTAAAGCCCGTATAGCGCGCGTCCAGGCTTTCGCATACATCAACGACATCGCGGGAACTTTGGCTGTTGAATGATTCCGCGGGATACGTGCCCAAGGTTCCGGTCCCGGCGGAATTAGCGCTCCAGCCTTCCTTTTCAGCGCGAATGGCCGGAGTGATTTCAAATGTGCTCACGGGAATGGCGAGCAAATTCAAATCCATGACATATTCCTGCAGGTGAGAATCGCCGGTCATATTGTAATAACCAAATCCGTTCCCCAGGGCCGGAAAGTAGGGAACGCCAAACCCGCTGCCATAAATCTGGCTGCCGGAAAAATTATTATCGAGATTGGCGACCATGCCGCCGGCTGAAACGAACACGTGTTGCTTGATCCATTTCTCACCAGTGGCGTTCGCGCTAAAAAGATTATACGTGTTCTTATCGGCCATGGTGCGATCGGTTTGAGATCCGATTTCACCGGGATAAAACGTCGTGTTCAGGCCGTCGTTCAGATCGCCGTGTTCGTAGTGCAGCCCGAGGGCCAAATCGGTATTCCAAATGTTCTTTTTGGCATTCAAATCAAAGGCATCTACCGTTTCATCCAAGTTATAAATGCTGGGAGCGAGCCCTTGAACTGTCCCGGGAAACGACGGGTTGGGATGTGTCGGCCCCCAGATAGTTGAGTCCTCGTTGCCGTAACGATAACTGTGGGTGTAGCCAAAAGTAATCGAGGGGAATCCCGCCAAGGTCAATCCGCCCAGAAATGAATACTCACCGCGATCCAAGGCAAGGGGCGAGCTTCCCTTGGGACCATAGTATTGCGTCCCGGTGGGCGGATAATAGCCGCCAATGTCATCTGACCAGGTGCGGAAATTATTGGCGTGAAATTGGAGAAACCACTTGTCCGCATGCTCCATGCGCGCATTGATATCGTAGTTGTGCTGGTCATAGATCGAATGCCCGTCCAGGGTCACGGTCGTGTTTGTAAACGGGCCGTTGCCTTGCAGGTGCAGGTCCTGGATGCCGCCGAAACCGCCGTTGTTCCAGTGTTGAACGGCTTCGGCCTGGGCACGGTCGCCGTGCGTCAGAAAACTACCCGCCGAAAAGTCCACCCAGTTGTTATTTGTGCTCGTGCCTTCAAAAAAATCCTGCGCGCTCATCGGCGGACTGTTGGTGTCCTCGCCCATGGCCGTCACCCCCATAAGAATGAGCAAAATGAAAAGCGATTGGCACAGACGGGAAGCGGTCAATGTTCGCTTCGGGTCGAGGCGTGTTCCCCGCCGCCGACGGCCTGGCGCGCCGTCCCTGGCATCTCCGTCCGTATTGCGCATTTTGTTTAACATGGGCGCCTAATATCTGAGCGAGGGATTAACCCGCGAACCATGGACAGCTTCATGGCAACCCGCTGTCCAGCACGAGCCCTGTTGCAGGCGGTACGTATGATCGGAACCGCCGATGTAAAGGGCGGTGCCCGTGTTCTGCACAAAATGACATCGCAGACAGAGATTGGAATCGCGGTCCACGAGCATTTTGTCGTTGATCGAGCCGTGCGGGTTGTGACAGGTCACGCAACCCTCACGCAAAGCCTGGTGTTCGAATACGAATGGGCCGCGCTCGGCGGGATGGCAGCGCAGGCACATCTCATTCTCAGAGAGCAACGCCGTGCCGCCGCCTTTCATAATGGAACCCTTGTGCGGGTCATGGCAATCGCTGCACGCCATCTCGCCCTCCGGCACCGGATGATGAATCGGCAATTCAAATTGCGCCCGCACGTCGGCGTGGCACTGATAACAAACCGTTTCCTGGGAACGCGCCGGAGCATCCGTCAAGCGCGCGCCATAACTGCTCCGGTTTTGCCGGCCGGCGGTGAAGCTGTACGGCGGCAGCGTGTCGCCGCCGGAATCCGAGTGCACGCTGCACGGTCCGTGGCACGATTCGCATCCGGCATTTAGCGCATTATTGCCACGCGCCATCAGGCGGGCATGGTCGGCGGTCACAAAATCCTTGCAGATGTCATCGTGACAGGTATCGCATTGATCGGACCCTATGTAGGTGGCGCCGGGATAATTCGGCAGCACGACGACCGTTCGGTAAACGGTGGTGCAGGAAATCGCCGCCAAAAGCAGAGCTGCCGCGCCGGCCGTGATGACGGTCTTTCTTCCCTTTTTTTGAAATATAGCGCGATTTATCATGGGACTGTTTGGGGTCTATTGATATAACTCGCTTTCAATCCAGGTTTGGGCGGCCTGTAACAATTCGATGTCATACGGTCCATTGTGAACACCGAAACTGCCGTCGTAATCAACCAGGTACAAATCAAACCGGGCCATCTTGATGTCGTTGGGAATTAATGCCTGTTGCGCGGTAGTCGGTCCGGCGGCGCCGGTGGATAGGCTGCCTGGCGTCGTGTATTCCCACGCCAGCGCGCCATATTGTTGGGCCATCGATGCGAGCGCGGCATTGGTAGACGTCGACGCGACGGTCGTCGCCCAGAGATTCAAATAAGACTTTGTCTGCTGAATTTGGCCGGCGATGCTGTTGGTGACAAATTGGACCAGCAAAGCCGGATCGCTGTGGCAATTGTAACAAACCTGGTAGCTGGCGACGGCGAACGTGTGGCCGCTGAAATCGTTGGTTGTCTGCATGTGGCATTCGGCGCACTGCATTTCAAGGCGGGAGTGCGTGGACGGATACCCTGGCGAAGGCCCGGTCGTTAACTGGCCAACCGTTCCCAGGAGCATGTTGTATTGGGGCGATTCGTGCGGCGAACGCGACGTGTCCGTCCAGGCTGAGCCCCGATCATTATGGCACTGCGCGCAAAGGTTGATGTTTGCATTATAGACATTGGTGAACGTATTGGTGGTGCTCAGGACGAAATCGGTGGTTGATGACAACGCGCAAAGTAACTGGTTCGTATAAACCCGCCCCAGTTGAGTGTTGTCAATCACACTGGCATTGCCGGTGAGCGGATTTGTAAACGTCATGACACCGCTCAATTCATTTGTCCAAACATGGACGGCGTGAGGGTCATGACAGACTGCGCAAGTGATCGGCACATCGAAATCGTTCGTCAGCGTGACACCTGGATTTTGACCTGCCATGAGTGCGAGACGCGCCGAACCTGAGTGGCAACGGCCGCAGTTGTTGATATTGGCCGCGGAAGCGCTCATGACTGATAACACATCCGGAACGACCGATGCATGCGGAGAAGCGGCCCAATCTTCAAAATACGGCAAATGCTCACTGGCCACCGATGCCGGCACATACTGCGCATTGTGACAGCCGCCACAATCCTGCGCGGCCAATTCGACTTGCGGGATTACCGTAGGATCCGACGGGTTCGCGGCGTGATTGGCGGCGGGGCCGTGGCAGTTTTCGCATTGAACGCCCTCGAGCTTTGGCGTCTTCAAGGAACTGACAAAGCCGCCCGTTAATCCGGAACCCACCGTATGGCAAGCCAGGCACGCAGCGTTGGTCTGGCCTCCCTGCGCCACAAATAAAGCATTGGTGAACGCCTGAGAATGCGCGGTGGATATGGCCGTTGTCAAAATGCCGCCGTGGCAGGTGGCGCAATTGGCCGCCCCGCCATA
>DASYZW010000542.1:0-5188 GCA_035945915.1 Verrucomicrobiia bacterium
AAGCCTGATTGCCAGCGTGCTGACGCGCGACCATTTTTGGCTGTCCTACGCGTTCCTGTGCCTGGCCATCCCCGGGCCGTTTGCCGCGCTCGCGCCATTCTGGGCCATTCCCACGGAAACCATGCCGGGCAGCGTCTTTGGTCCGGTCATCGGCCTGGTCAACGCCATCGGCAATATCGGCGGATTTGCCGGCCCATACATCGTCGGCTGGTTGACCGGGCTATATCACAGCACGGCAATCCCGTTCAATGTGTTGGGCGCGGGTATGCTGCTGGCCGCCGCCTTGGCATTTCTATTGCCGAAACAAAAAATTCAGGCGGCATCCAATTTTTGAATCAGTTCCGTCACGATTTCCGATGGCGTGCGTTCGCAACTGAACGTCAAAGCATCGGCCGGGGGTTCCAGAATGGCAAATTGGCTGTCCAGCAACGCTGGCGGCATGAAATGACCCACGCGGTTTTTCAGCCGCTCTTCAATCAATTCCCGCGGTCCCGTGAGAAAAACAAACCGGATGCGCGGATCGTCCTGGCCAAGTTGTTCCCGGTATTTCGCCTTTAACGCCGAACACGTAAAGGCCGCCAGACCGCTTTCCTCGAGCGTACCCAGGACCTTTTCCCTCAGCGCGCGCAACCACGGCGCGCGGTCATCATCGGTCAACGGTATGCCCTGCCGCATTTTGGCGATATTGGATGGCGGATGAAATTTGTCTCCTTCGAAAAAGACCGCGCCGGTTTTTTCCGCAAACAACCTTGCGATCGTCGTTTTACCGCTGCCGGCCACGCCCATGAAAATCAACGCCTGTGGACGCTTCATAGAAGCGATTATGATCGCGGCGGAAATTTTCAACAAGGAATATGAATCCGCGGCGTGAGGGCGGCGATCGGATTTAAAACATACCGTGTCACTTTAGGCGTGAATCTGGCTCCATTCACGCTTGCGGTCCGCGCCGCCGTGCTGCAATTTCGGGTCATCAGGCAGGAATGAACACTTTGAAAAACTCGACAGGAGGATGTATCTGCGGATACGTGCGATACAGAATTGTCATCGAGCCCATAACGTTGTTCGCCTGCCACTGTTCCGATTGTCAGACGATCACGGGTTCCGGCTTTGTTCTTGCCCTGCGAGTTCCGTACGAGGGTGTGACTGCGACTCAGGGAGAGGCGAGACCTTACGAAAGAACCGAGGCCGACGAGCGAAAGAGAATTATCCACCGGTGTCCGCGTTGCCTCACTGTTCTTTGGAGTGAGCGTCCCGATTTAAAGGAGTATGTCACCGTCTATGGCGGCACGCTCGATGACTCTCCGGCGTTGCGGCCGGTCGCCCATATTTGGGCGAGAGATGCGCAGCAATGGATTGCGCTGCCAAAAGAAACACTCATATATGATGAAAATCCGCCCGATATGCAGCGGATTATC
This sequence comes from Verrucomicrobiia bacterium, assembly GCA_035945915.1. Lineage (GTDB taxonomy): Bacteria > Verrucomicrobiota > Verrucomicrobiia > Limisphaerales > UBA11358 > UBA11358. Next base: position 1,416 of record DASYZW010000542.1, read on the forward strand.
GCGGCCTGGCGCCGTCGAAATGATGAAGTTGTGTAATTTTCGCGCTGGAATGAAAAGCGGAGTAATCTCAAAACCTGCACGACTACCCAAATGAGCTTGCCCTTGGCGGTTTTCATACGAATACTATTGATGAACATTGGCTGGAGAGATGGCAGAGTGGTTTAACGCGCACGCCTGGAAAGCGTGAATAGCCAAAAGCTATCGGGGGTTCGAATCCCCCTCTCTCCGCCACTTTGATTTAATTGGGTTTCTTGGAAAAGCAGGAGTCGGTAACAACACCTGGTAACAACAAATCCACCAAATGCCGCTCGTGACGAGCGCGCTTTTTTGCGGAACGGAACCGGCGCGGTCGTGAGAGGATTTGGCCAAACAGCAACCGGTGAAGTGCGGGCAAGAACCGCGTTGGCCAGGGCGGAACCCAGGCTATTTTCCAATCAAACGTCCGGCTTCATCCATGAGCGGATGCGTAACGCACCGATGCGCGACGCATCGTCCAGGGCCAGCACATAATCAATTTCCTGATACGGCTTTTGCGTGAGAACTTTTTTGCGGACGGCCCGCTCGATCAAGACGCGACCCCAACGGTCAGGCCCGCAATCCTGAATGCCCCCGAAAAGCGTTCTCCCATGATGCGCGCCGCGTCGCAAGGGCAGCGAGGTGGGATCAATCGCGAAGGCGGCGCCACGCTGAAGCCATCCGGCGTCATACTCGAACCAAACAGATGCGCCGCGTTCGGCGGCGTGAAGCCTTCCCGCCAAAAATGTTTCGCCCCGCCAGTCAAGATGGACTTCCAAGCTCATGATTGTTTTGGACGGCGTATTCTCTGCGGCACACGGCGTTCATCCAGACTCAAGCCAAGGTCGTCGCTGGCGGGCGCAGCCAGATTTGCCAGGCGATCGTGCAGATTAAGAATGAACGTAGCCGTTGCCAAAGTGCCGAGCGCGACGGTCGGATCGCCGCGCTCAAGCCGCCAGAGCGTATCGCGGCTGACAAAGAGTCGCGCGGCCATGTCGCTTGTGGCGATACCGCGCTTGCGCCGGGCGAGCGCAAGGTCACGCCCCAACTTGCGAAGCGCGCGTTCGGCGGGCAGCGGCATGGATGTGACTGGCTGCGACATGATTTTAGTGTCGTCTATAACAGACTTTATGTCATAAATGTCTGATATACCAGACCCTAATCGATCAACGGACCAAACCGCGTCGCTTTTTACCCGTTTCGGCAGTTCGCCCTGTCAGATTTGGCGCGTCGCGCAATCTATTCAATACGCTGAGCAAATTTAGTCACCATTCAAAATTGCCCGCCATTCATTTGTAAATTTTCCGGCGCGGCCTTGCCGCTGCGTGTTGGGGAGCGTCTAAATATCTGCGATAACTTTGCGTGCCCGTGATTCGATGAAGCGACCAGCGGCGGCTTCGCGGGCGTTCGTATCGTGCTTCGACCGGTTGCCGGGCACCTTTCGACCGTCAGATGACGGACGCCATTGTTTTTTGATTTTTCCTTTTGCCCATTTAACTATTTAATTGAGGCCGTCATGGCCCAAACTCTCCTTTTTCCCGATCCCCGGCCGCTCGACCAGCGGCTGGGGGCGGCGTTTTTCCGGGAGGCGCCGCGCCGGCCGGGCGTCTATGTCATGAAAGATGCCGGCGACAATGTGCTTTACGTGGGCAAGGCGCGTGATCTGAAGCAGCGCCTGAATAACTATCGCGTGGCAAATCCTGACCGGATGCCGCGCCGCCATTTGCGCATGGTGCGCGAAGTGGCGCGAATCGAGTTCGAGTTTTGTCCGAATGAGCCGGCGGCGCTGCGCCATGAATCGAAACTTCTGCGCGCGCTCAAACCCAGGTTCAATCGCGCGGGCGTTTGGCCGGGCAAACCGCGATTCATTGTCTGGCGGCTGAACGGCGAAGCGCTGGAACTGGGCATTGTGGAAGTTCCCGGGCCGGACTGGCGGCGATTCGGCCCGCTCAATGGCAGCGCCCGGTCATTGCATCACGCGCTGGCCCGATTGCTTTGGCTCGCCACCAGCGCCAAATCCATTGCCGAATCTCCGGCCGGCTGGGTCCAGGGCAGGCTTCTGGATACGGTGACGCTGAATTGCGGCCCGGAGGCGAGCGAGATTCTTGCCGCGCTGGAAAATTATTTCTGGCAAACCACGGAGGGTTTCCTGGCGTTGCTCGATGCCCGTGTTTCCGGGCGAACGCATCCTTTTGAAAAGGCGGTCATCGCGGCCGACATGGAAACGCTGCAAAACTTTGCCGAAAAGCGCTACGCGCGTCGCCGGCAACCGAACCAGATGGCGTTGCTGTAGCCGCGAAAAAAATGAGAACGAAACTACAACGATTGCTCGGGACGATTCCAAATCGGCTGCAACTGGCGGGCGGCTGGATTGACCAGCCATTTATTTCCAAACTTCATCCCAAGCCGCCGGGCTCGATGGTCGTGGTGCAAATTGAACCGTCCTTCCGCCCAATGGACCGTTCGGGCATCGCCAGTGGCACCCGGGCCGTCGCCATGAAATTATGGAACGGCAAATTGCCGGATCGCCCGCGCAACGAGCTCATGCGCGAGCTTTATCACGCTGAAAATAAAGGACGCGCCGAGCCCAGCGGTTCCCAGGACATGATCGGGATCCTTTATCCGGGCATCAACCGCCTGGATTACGATTTCAATTGCGAAGGCGGCATCTTTCCGGCCCATATCGAATCCTGCACCAATCGCAAAATCGCCCGCTGGCTGGAAAAGGTGTTGCACCTGCTGCCCGTTGAACCGCGACCCGAGGAATATAGCCCGCTGGGAATTAAAAACCTGGATTCAAAATGGATTTCACGGCTGGGACAAAGCGGCTGGGATTGTTACGATGCCATCGTCACAATGAACCTTGAAGCCCTTGGCGCTTCTCTCAATGAAACGATGAAATGCTGGGAACGACTGTTGCCGAATGTCGTCAGTCACCCGAAGATCAAACTCGATCTGAAGGCATGGCTGACGGCGTACCAGGAACAATACCCGGGCGCGATGTTTTCAGGATGCGGCGGTGGTTATCTGATTGTGGCGTCCGATACGCCTGTGCCCGGCTCGATCAAAGTGAACATCCGTGTTGAATAAATTTATGAAGCAAATCCAGTTCAGCTTCCTGTTTCTGTGCCTTTCACTCACGGCCGCGGTGGCCCAAACGAATTCATTGAATTTGCCGCCGATTGCCGACGGCCCATTCAAGCCGGACTGGAATTCGCTAACCAACTATCAATGCCCGGAATGGTTTCGCGACGCCAAGTTCGGCATTTGGGCGCACTGGGGACCGCAATGCCAGCCCGAACACGGTGACTGGTATGCGCGCCTGATGTATCTTCAGGGAAGCCGTGATTACGAATCGCACCTTGCCGAATACGGGCATCCTTCGACGAACGGTTTCAAGGACGTCATCCACGATTGGAAAGCTGAAGATTTCGATCCGGACAAGCTCCTGGCATTTTATAAGAAAAACGGCGCCCGATATTTCATGGCGCTGGCCGATCATCATGACAATTTTGACAATTGGAATTCCAAATATCAGCCGTGGAACTCGGTGAACATCGGCCCGCACAAGGACCTGATCGGCGGCTGGGCGGCGGCGGCGCGCAAGAACGGGCTGCATTTCGCGGTAAGCGTTCACGCTTCCCACGCATGGTCGTGGTACGAGGTTGCGCAAGGGGCCGATACAAATGGCCCACCGGTGTTCACCTGCTTGGCGCCGGTGTCCTGCTCGCGCGAGGCGGCGCTGATCTCCTGCACGA
>DASYZW010000543.1:0-2998 GCA_035945915.1 Verrucomicrobiia bacterium
TGTTGATGACGACGAGGAAATTCGCACTCAGATGAAATGGGCGCTTTCGGGCGACTATGACATCGTCCTCGCTGCCGATCGTCCGGGTGCGGTCGAAATATTTCGTGATGAAAAACCTGCCGGCGTCCTGCTCGACCTCGGACTGCCGCCAAATCCGGGCGTGCCGGACGAAGGGCTGGCCACCCTATCAGATATCCTCGCGGTTGACCGCTTTACCAAGGTGGTGGTCATCACCGGACAAAACGAAAAGGAAATCGCCCTTCGGGCCATCGGGGGTGGCGCCTATGATTTCCTCTGCAAGCCCATCGACATGGACGAATTGAACCATCTCCTGAAACGTTGCTTCCACGTCTCAAAGTTGGAACGCCAGTTTGCCGAACTCCAGGACCTGGTCGGTGGCAGCGAATCCTTCGAAGGAATCCTGGGTAACAGCGCGAGGATGCGCCCGGTCTTCGAAATGATTCGCAAGGTGGCCACAACCGACGCTCCCGTCCTGGTTCTCGGAGAAAGCGGAACGGGCAAGGAAATGGTCGCCCACGCCGTGCATAAAAAAAGCGACCGCCAAAAAGGCCCATTCGTGGCAATCAATTGCGGCGCAATTCCGGAAAATCTCCTGGAGAGTGAGTTATTCGGCCACGAGCGCGGCGCCTTCACCGGCGCGCACGTCCAGCGCCCGGGACGAATCGAGACGGCGAACGGCGGCACTCTTTTTTTGGATGAAGTCGGCGAAATGCCGTCAGCCCTCCAGGTCAAGCTGCTCCGATTTTTACAGGACCAAACCATCCAGCGTGTCGGTGGCCGCGAGGAAATTCGCGTCGACACCCGTGTCATCGCCGCCACAAATGCCGACCTGAAAAAAAATATGGCGTCCGGCTCTTTCCGCGAAGATCTATTTTATCGGCTCGCCGTTGTGCAAATTTTATTGCCCCCGTTGCGCGAACGCGAAGAAGACATTCTTTTGCTCGCAAAATTTTTCCTGCACCGCTTTGCCGCGGAGGGCCACAAAACCGGCCTGGCCTTCGACACCGACGCCTTGCGCGCCCTGAACAAACACCCATGGCCTGGGAACGTCCGCGAATTGGAAAACTGCGTGCGCCGGGCGGTCATCCTCGCCGAAGGCAAGCGCGTTACCGCTCGCGACCTCGAATTGAATTCCGGTGCGGTCGACACCAATGGCGCAGTGACCATCAAAGACGCGCGTGAAGCCGTGGAACGCCAAATGATCCAGCAAGCGTTGAGAAAGTACTCGGGCAAAATTGCGCCTGCCGCGGCGGAACTCGGTTTGAGCCGGCCAACCATATATGAACTCATGGACAAACTCGGCATTGTCCGCCCCAACGCCGAACTCGCCAAAGCTGCAAAAGGCTGAGTCCCGCGCATCAGCCATTCATCATTTTCAGGACATGCACCCCACCTGCCAGTTCTGCCGCACACGGCGCGCAGTCAAATGGGCGGCCGGACGGCCGGCCTTGGCTGACAGGTAGGGTGCCTGCCCTGTTTTGAAGCCGGCGCAAACCATTACCGTAAAAACGCCTCGTGCAGGCCGCCATCGACGGTGATAATTTGACCCGTTGTCTTGCTTAGGCGCTGCGATACCAAAAGAAAATACGCTTCAGCCTGGTCAGCCGGCATTATGGGCGCTTTCGTCAACGTTCGATCAGCGTAAAATTTCGCCAGTTTATTCACGAGCGATTCCGTGGCCTCGTCCTCCTGATAGGCAATTCCGTATTTGGCCAACGACCCGATGACGCGGTCGCGGGGGAACATCGCCGAACCCTGTACAACCGTCGCGGGCGCCACACCATTGACCCGCACCAGTGGCGCCAGTTCAATCGCCAGCTCGCGGACCAAGTGGTTTGCCGCGGCCTTGGACGTGTCATAAGCGAGCGAACCCTTCTTGGCGACAGCCGCGTTGGCGCTCGTCGTCAAAACCAAACAACCCTTCAAGTTCTGCTCCTTCCAGGTCTTCGCCGCTTCATCCGCCACCAGGTAGCTTCCGGTTACATTGATATTGAAGGTTAAATTCCATTTTTCATCCGGGATATGACCGGTCGTGTCGCTCGGCACGAAGATGCCGGCAGTCACGCAAATGGAATCGAATCCGCCGTAGGCAAGCGCGGTCCGGTCCAACATGCCACGAATGCTCGAGCGCTGGGTAATATCGCACGCCAGCCCAATTGCCGGGCCGCAATTCGAAATTCCAGTTCCAGCCACTCCGATTCCTGAGCCCAATTTATCGGTAATCTCCTTTGCCGTCGCAAGCGCCGCTGCTTCGTTCAGGTCCACGCAGACAATGTGCGCGCCTTCCCGCGCCAGCCGATGCGCGGTCTCCCGCCCAATGCCCGACCCGGCGCCGATCACAATGATCACCTGTCGGGCCAACTCCTTCTCCGCCGGCATCCGCTTTAACTTCGCTTCCTCCATCAGCCAGTATTCGATATCAAACGCTTCCTGCTGCGGTAACGCCACGTACCGGTCAATTGCCTCCGCGCCCCGCATCACTTCCACCGCGCAATTGTAAAATTCCGCGGTTACTCTCGATTCGCTTTTGTCCTTGCCCCAGGCGATCATGCCTAACCCGGGGATTAATATCACCGATGGGTTCGCGTCACGCATTGCTGGCGAGTTAGCGCGCTTGTGCTTCTCATAATAAGCCGCGTAATCCTTCCGGTACTGTGTCACACCCGCAGAAATTTTCTCCTTCAACGCCGCAACATCTTCGCTTTGCGGATCCCACTCTACGTAAAGCGGCTTGATCTTCGTGCGGAGGAAATGGTCCGGACAACTCGTCCCCAATTCAGCCAGGCGCGGCGCGTCGTTCGAATTAATAAAGCGCTGGATCTTTTCATCATCCTGGACCGTCGCAATCAAACGCTTCTGCTGCGAAACCAACCCGCGCAACCAGGGAAGAATCGCCGCCAGAATCTCGCCGCGTTTTTCATGCGGACGAAACTTCTGCCCGCCAAATGCCGCGCCGTCCCCGCCTTTTTCGGCGTAT